>JBCCTX010000029.1:0-40124 GCA_039197765.1 Bacteroidota bacterium | reverse complement strand
GGGAAATTGTACAAATTTCAGACCTCTGATAACAAGCTAGTTGGAGAAACAGAGCTAGGATTATTTCCGGCTACTATGCAAGTTTCTGAAGCTACGGGGTTTTTGTACATAGTCAATTTTAATTTACACGGGAAAATGTTGCCTAGTACAGTCTCTGTGGTTGATCCCGAATCAATGACCGAGCTCTCCCAGATTACTACAGGCGCTATGCCCCATGGATCCAGAATTTCCCCAGATGGTATGTTCCACTACTCCTGTGCGATGATGTCAGGGGAACTCTTTGAAATTAGTACCCTGGATCTTGAGGTAAACCGCACCCTGAAATTGGATCAGGATGCTGGGGAAGACCATAGCATGCATGGAATGGATGGATCCATGGATCACAGTATGCACAAAGGGCACGACATGGGAAGAATGAAGCATTCCAAAGTCAAGCCTACTTGGGTCATTCCCCATCCTACCAATGGAAAAGTCTATGTAGCTGGGAATGGGATAGCCGAAGTTCTGGAAGTAGATTTGGAGGAATGGAAGATAAGCCATCGGTTTGCTACAGGGAAAGGTCCTTACAATGTCGAAATCACTCCCGATGGGAAGAAGATGGTCGTTACCTACAAGTCCGATGCCCAGACAGGAATATGGGACCTAGATACACGAGAGGAACTTGGAAGAATTGATAATAGTCGAAAAGTCTCCCATGGGATTGCCCTAAGTCCTGATAGCAAATATGCTTTTGTTTCTGTTGAAGGGATTGGAGCTGAACCCGGATCAGTAGACGTCATAGACCTCTCTGCACTCAAAAGGGTCGACGTTGCTGAGGTAGGGAAACAGGCAGGGGGGATCACCTTCTGGAAGATGCAGTAGGTTCCGGATATGCATTAGGGCAACTAGAAATTAGGAGCCAGAAGCTAGAGTACTGATCCTGTTGCCTTGGAAGCACTTTTTTAAAGGAAATTTTTGAGATTTTCCTATGCGACCGAGCATAATGGAACAGGTATTTTTTCCTTCAGGAAAAAAATGTCCTGTAGGGACTCTCTACCGGTAGCACATGAAAATGCTACAATTACTAGGCCGCCAGGGGATAAAATTTTATCCCCTGGCGGCCTAGAAAAGGGTAGGGTAGCAAATTGCTACCTATTGAAGATCCCTAAGAGATCAAGACGCCCTTTAGGACGGAAAAAGTATACGGATTACAGGAGAGTTTTTCTATCCCACAATTATTTTGTTTAACTACTTAGGATCAGGAATACCTTTATCCCCAAACCCTCCCTTTTTTCCTTTCTCCCCATTGCGTAAAATACAGTCTTTTTATACCCCATTCTGTATCCCCTCATTTCCCCATAGAACTCCATTCCCCTTACGAGTGACCCTTCTCACATCATTCCATCTAAATAGGCGAATTCACATAATTTTCGGAGCTTAAAAACCCTACTTGATATAATCTGTTACACCTAGTAATATAGGAGCTCAAGAAAATGAGCACCATACGCAACTCTATTTTAACACCAAAATGATGAAAAAACTTTTACTCGTTTGTCTAACCTACTTTTGTGTAAGCTCCAGCTTTGGACAGACTCAAGAAGAACTAAATGCACAGAAAGCTGCTGAAGCAGCTGTCGCAGCGGGGTATCAGGCGAAAATTGACAGTGTGAATGGCATTATTGGCGGAATCGATACAAAGCTTGCGGAATTTGCTCGCTGGGAATTAGGCGCTTTTGGCACCGTTGGCTTAAACTTTAACGGATTTAGTGATTGGCTTGCAAGGGATCAGCCCAATATTGCATCAAGCAACATTGGTATAGCTGCTAATGCCTTTGCCAACCACTTTACGAAAAAAGACTTCTGGCGTAATGCAATAAATATTAATATGGGATGGTTACAGTTTGACGATCAGGACGATCCAGATGATGATAGTGATTTTCAGGAGTCAGCTGACGTGATTAATATATCCTCTCTATACGGATATAAATTCAATGAGAAGCTTGCGGCTTCTGCTTTAGGGGAATATCGTTCCACTATCTTAAGTAATTTTAATAACCCAGGGTATTTGGATATTGGTGTCGGGGTTACCTGGACGCCTGTTTCAAATCTCGTGGTTGTTATCCACCCTCTTAACCAAAACTTTGTGTTCTCTAGCGGAGATTTTGAGTATGAATCTTCCTTGGGAGCCAAAATCGTAGCAGATTATACCAAGGAACTGGTAAAAGGACTGAACTGGAAATCCAATTTATCCGCTTTCCAAAGCTACAAGTCTGGAGATTTATCCAACTGGACCTGGGTGAATAGTTTAGGCTTTACTGTAGCTAATGGCATAGGGGTAGGCTTAGAACTAGGATTAAGAAATAACAAGCAGGAGGCACTTGCTGCAGAGCAAGTAACAAATCCAAGTACGACCTTTGATACCCTGGATGAAAATCCTCTACAGTCCTATTACGTAATTGGTCTTTCTTACAATATTGGGACAAAGTAAGGGAGGGAAAAGAACCCAGATAAGAGCGGTAGGGGTCGAGAAAATTATCTAAGGTAGGTATAATACCTTGAATTGAGGAAATAAGCTTTACTAACTGTTGGGTGTAGCACTAGGCTATACCCAATTTTTTTACAGATCAAGTTTGGTCAAAGTTAACTTCCGCTGAACCTTACCGGTAGCTGTTTCGGCGAATGAGGATACAAAGTGAATCTCTTTTGGAAATTGGTAAGAGGATAAGGGTAATTGGGAAATTAAGCTATGAAGAGCTGAATCATCCATTTTCTCCCCCTCAAGGAGGAGGATAAGTTTTTCTCCTAATACAGGATCGGACTTACTTGCTACAAAGAAACGACGATCTAGGATGGTTGCTAGCGCTTTTTCCACTTCTTCTGGATGGATTTTGATTCCTCCAGAAAGAATTACGTTGTCAAAACGGCCTTTCCAAATGAAGCGCTTGGAATCTAGCAATTCTACTACGTCATGGGTTTGAAGGGTTTGATCGGATACCTTGGGTGCATGGATTATCAGGCAATTCTGATGATCTTGTTGAAATTCTACTTGGGGAAGTGCTTGGAAGTAGTTATATCGCTCTTTTCCATTTAACCTTCGCACGGCAACATGGGTTACTGTCTCTGTCATACCATAGGTATGATAGATATTACCCGGTAGGGGGATGAGTTTTTCTGTTAGATCTGCATGGATAGGTCCTCCTCCGATGAGTAAGGTTTTTATCTGCGAAAGAGAATCCAGGGATTGAAAGACTTGGTTTGGAACCATAGCTCCAAAGTCGATTTGCTCGGCTACATTTTGTAGCGGTTTCGCGGAAGGGGCAACTGCGATCAGGCGAAATTTGCAGACGATGCTCCTTACGAGCATCATTTTACCGGCAATATAGCGAAGTGGAAGATTGAGTAATGCCGTATTTCCCGCTTGTAAGGAGAGAAATGCTGCTGTCATCTTTGCACTGGCTATCATATGCTCTTTTTTAAGGCTTAGTGCCTTGGGTTTACCTGTGCTTCCGGAAGTTTTCGCTTGGATATGGGGCTCTTTATGGAGCCATACTGCAAGAAAATCTACTAGCTCTTTTTCCCAGGAGGGCCTAGTTGTAAGGTCTTTTGAGGAGTAGGATCCTAGGATTTCTTCTGGAGTAAATCGAGAAAAATCAAATACTATCATATTATCTTTCTCCTTTTACCAACAACTTATCCAGTTCCCAAGGATGCTTGGGATTATACCCTAATCTTCCTTTGGCAATATAGAGGGGGGAAGGGAAATTATTGGTGTATAAACTGCCAGTTCCTAGCCCTTGGGGCATTGAGTTTTTTAGGGTATAAGTCCACTGCGCAATTGCATTCAACCCAATGTTGCTCTCTAAGGCTGAAGTAACCCACCAACCTACGTTCTGATTTTTGGCAAGGCCTATCCACTCTTCACAAGCAGCAATTCCTCCAATTAAGCTAGGTTTATAAATTAGGTATTGGGGAGAAATAGTAGATAACAGACGAGCTTTTTCTTCCTTTTCCCATACGCCTATGAGTTCTTCATCTAAGGCAATGGGAATAGGAGATTCCTCACAAAGTCGTGCCATTTCTTGCCATTGGCCTTGTCGGATAGGCTGCTCAATACTGTGTATGTCATATTTAGCGAGCCGTTTGAGCTTATCTAAAGCAAGGTGAGGGTCAAAGGCTCCATTTGCGTCCACACGAAGTTCAATATCCCGGACTGGAAACTCCTTCCTTATTTTTTGTAGCAGACGGAGTTCTTCTTCAAAATCAAGGGCTCCAATTTTAATTTTGATGCATCGAAACCCTTCCTCAAGACGTAGACGCAACTGATCCTTCATGAACGAGAGGTCCCCCATCCATACAAGCCCATTGATGGCTTGAGTAGCTTCTCCCTGGGAGAATGCCGAGGGAAATAGTTCAAAGGGATTTGCGGTCTTTAGATCGAGCAACGCCATCTCTAGTCCAAACCGAATGGACGGGAAGGGAGTTAGTTTTTGCAATAGTTTCTCCGCCGATTCAACGGAATGGATGTGCTTTGCAACTTCGGCTAATTTTTGGGGATAGTCTTGGAATGATTCTACACTTAGGCCTGGCAGTATCCCACATTCCCCGATTCCCTTAGCCCGCTCAGATATTAGGGTTAGAAAAAAGGAAGGCTTTTGGGTAAGAACCCCTCTTGAGGTTCCACTAGGACGTTTAAAATTTAGGGTATAAGCCTGAAATTCGGCAGATAAGGAATCTCTCATAAAGGTAGCGGGGAGGGTTAAATCTCCTCAGGAAGTTTGACAATCATGAAAAGGCCGAAAGCCGCAAGTACTACTTCAACGACGGCACTTTCTAATTGTTCATATCCTAGCACATAATAGTCCCTCCGAATAGAAATCCCAGGTTGCGGACGTAGGGTCATTATTTTCTTTCCTTCAGGATCGTACCAATGAAACTCTTTGATACTCTCTTTCATGGATTTAAGACAATAATAGGATCCATCTCCAAAGAAAATACAGTAGCCTGAAACCGTGGACTTGGTATGGGCTACGATCGCGTTTTCGTGGTCAATGATATTGAATTGTTTGAGCCAAGTCTTTCCACTTATGACTTCAAAACGGAACTGGTCAAACGAAATAAAGGCATGGGAAGCTCCAGCGAGCTTTTGATAGAAGGGCGAGAATTTTACCGAAGCAATTTCTCTCTCGTCAACAAGTAAAATAAAGTTGTCCTCCAGAATAGAAATTTTCTGCCAGGTAGCCAACTCAAAATCAGATGCCATAGGCAAGCGTTAAATGGTTTGTCCCAAACCGAAACTGACTGCAAAGAGCAAGGTACTTAGCGCCAGTTGTTTGAGCAAGGGATCGAAGGCTCGTGGATCTTGTATCAAAAAAACTTTACGTAAATTAAGTAAAATCGGCCCTAAACTAATCATAAAGATCCACTGCCAATGGGACTTCGGTTGCAAATATACAAATAGAAATGCTAAGACAAGGGCTCCAAGTAAAAGAATCCCATGGTAGATTCGGGCTGATGGAAGACCTAGCTTTACCGCCAAAGTCATTTTGCCAGCTGATAAATCTGATTCCATATCCCTCATGTTGTTGAGGTTGAGTACTCCCACACACAAAAAGCCTATAGAGGAGGCAGGTAAAAGAATGAGGGGATTCCAGGTATTTGTATGGAGAAAATAGGAGCCATAAACGCCTATTATTCCAAAAAAAATAAATACGAATAGGTCTCCCAAACCGTAATACCCATAGGCTTTTTTTCCTACTGTGTACTGGATAGCAGCCCAAATGGCAAGTAGCCCAACCAAGATAAATCCCCAAAAGTAAACCATAGGAAGGTACCTCGTACCCCAGTAGGTAAGGAAGACTCCTGTGAGGAAGGTAAGGAGGGAAAAAATGATGATAGCCCGTTTCATTTGCTTTGGGGTAATTGCACCACTTTGGATTGCGCGCTCAGGGCCTATTCGCTCGGATCCATCTGTTCCTTTGATGCCATCACCGTAGTCGTTGGCTAAGTTGGATAGGATCTGAATGAATAGGGTAGTGAGAATCGAAAGCCCCAGTACCCCCCAGTCGAAAGCATTGGCGCTTAGGGCCAGGAAAGTTCCCAGTAAAATACAGGAAAAGCTTAGAGGAAGGGTTCTCAATCTGAAGGCTTGTATCCAGGATTTCAAGTCTGCCATGTAAGTAGTCGTATTGAAAGGACTCTGCTCCAGGAGCATTAAGAATCAGGGGAAGATAGAAAAGTTTGGTAGTTGCGCCAAACCTCTGCATTCTGATGCCTAGGGGTGATGATTTCAAGAATACGCGAACTTTCTGCCTCATCAAAAAATGACCTTAAGCATGTTTCTACTTGAACTTCATTCTCAGCTCGATCATAAGAGACGCCATAGGTACGTGCTAGGAATTCTGCAGATAGCTCATGAGGCGTTTCCTGGTAAGGATCAAGAATACCTCCCTGAGAAGGACCATCTATCAAGCGGAATATTCCTCCTCCTTGATTGTTGATGAGGATGGCACGAAAATGGGGCGGTACATATGTGTTCCACCACCCGTTTGAATCGTAGAAAAAACTTATATCCCCAGAAATTAAAACAGTGGGTCTCTTTGAGGCAAAGGCGTATCCAATAGCTGTTGAGGTAGACCCATCAATGCCACTGGTTCCTCTATTCCCCCAGCATATACCTTGAGTAGTAGTTCTGGGAAATAACTGCATGTAACGAATAACAGAGCTATTGGCGATGTGTATATCCCAGGATTTTGGGAGGTAGGTAAGGATACGGTCAAATACGCTTAAATCAGAATAAGGAGCCTTGGATAAGAACTCTTGGTGGAGCTTCTGAGACCGAGACCTTGTGTGAGTCCAACGTAGGGCATAGGCTTCAGAAGGCGCTGAATCTATTGATGCAATACGCTCAAAAAAGTCTGTTGGACTTAGTGGGATGATTTGCGTTAGACTTTCGAAGGTATCAATAACCTTTGCCCCTGTATTTATATGCCAATGCTTAGCCACGGGTACCTGCAGCAATATCTGTTTGATTCGCTTTGAAACGATCCCGTTTCCAAAGGTGATTAATAGGTCAGGTACAAAATCAGCACGCTCAGTCGAAGGAATTTGAGACAAAGTCTGGTCTATCTGGCAATTGATGGAAGGGTGTGAGAGACCGGAAACCCAATCTGCTAGGACGACCACCTTCTTCGAGGAGGCTAATTCTCCTAGTAAGCGTTCCAGTCTTGAATCTGGTTCTCTCATACCGGCCAAAATCAATATTTTACCAGCCTCTTTCCAAGTATTTGTGATGGCTTCCCAAGAGCTAACTATGAGTCTGGGATAGGTTTCAGCCAAACGAATAACTTTTGGCAGGGAAAAGCTAGAAAGGTCTTGCTGATCATATAGGGGTTCTCTCAAGGGAATATTAATATGTACTGGCCCTGGAGCATCAGTTCTGAGTTGGACGAGGGCTTCATTGACCTGTCTGTGGTTGTAGGACCTTAGGCCGCTATCTCCTACTTCTTCAACAAGCTGGATAGACTTTTTAACATGAGAGGTTAGAACATGAGATTGTCGAATGGACTGGCCGATCTGCTGATCTATTTTTTCAAGGGGTCTATCTGCTGATAGGACCAGTAGGGGAAGTTCTTGATAAAAGGCCTCTGCAACCGCGGGATAAAAGTTTAAGAGGGCCGTGCCCGAAGTACAGCAAATGGCCACAGGTTGTTGGTAAGCCTGGATCATCCCCAATGCAAAAAAGGCAGCACTGCGCTCGTCTATGATGCTGAGACAAGCTATCGATGGTTCCTCCTGGAAGGCCATAACCAAAGGGGCATTTCTAGAACCAGGAGTCACGATAACCTGTTGGATTCCATGCTGAGCACACAGATATGCAATATCCCTAGAGATTCGGGGAGTCGAGTTATACATTAATGGAAATGTAAGGCGATAATACCTTTTTAAGGATTCGAGCTTTAGCCTCGGTTTCTAACCACTCCTCCTCCGCATTTGAAAGGGCTGTAATTCCTCCTCCAACGTAGAGCACAACTGCATCCTCAAAAATCTGCATACAACGCAAATTTACAAATAAATCCATTTGATTTTCTTCCTGGATAGCCCCCAAAAATCCGGTGTAATAAGCGCGGTCGTATCCTTCGTGCTTTCTGATCCAGTCGAAGGCTAGGTCTTTGGGAAAACCACATACCGCTGGGGTGGGATGGAGATCGTGTAGTGCCCGCTTTAGGGGAAGGGGTTGTTTGAGTTTTGCTGTGAGTTGTGTCTTCAAGTGAGAGAGTGCACCAGCGGATTGGGTAAAAGGACCTTTTACTTTGATTTCCGGTACCCCCAATTTTTTCAACACCCCTAATATGTATTCAGTAACAATTGATTGCTCTTCTTTTTCTTTCCTCCTCCAAACTACTGGGCTTGGACCAAACTTGGTTCCAGCAAGAGAAACCATTTCCAATGTGTCATTGGCATAGTGCATGAGACGCTCAGGGGTTGCCCCCATCCAAAATCCTGAAAAAGGATGGGAAAAGGCATACACATAGGCGTTTGGATAGGTTTCACACAAATCCCTGTAGAGTTTACCTGCATTCAATTTCTTAGCCAGTGGGAGAACGATAGGGCGAGAGAGAACCACCTTTTGGAGGTGAGCATTCTTTCTTAAATCTTGAATGAGTAAATCCAGCTTTCGTATATATGCTTCCTTTCCAATAGAAGTAATAGGACATTTTGGCAAAGAAAAGTTGTGTCCATTCAAAGGAAACCTAAAAGCCGGCACAGCTGCTGCTAAAGACCAGCCTTGGATACTTATTTCGGGTAAAACAGATTGGCTTCGATGACCGCTATCTGCATCGAAAGGAGAAAAAACAAATTTATTGTTGGTAGAATTGGTTCGACTTCTATCTCTGTCCAAATTGGTTTGTACCCAGGTGGTAGGAGTTTTTCGGTCAGGATGCTTAAAAGAAGCAAAGGCCCATCCCAGGTGAAGACTGTGTGAAAAAAGCGACCCTAATGAGTAGCGTGTATCAACAGGCACTATAGTCATACACAAATATTAATTTGACCGTTCTAATATACTTCAAAAATTTCAGAAATTTTTGAAAGTTATTAGAATATCTACCCAGATTCTGTCGATTTGTTTCAAAAAAAATGAAAATAAGCCTTTACAGCTCGTATGGGCCTTATACAACCCTTTCCCCCCAGGGGCCAGAAATAGCTAAGGTAAGTCCGGGACCTTGGATATTTACAAATAAGGTATTTCCATCAGGTGAGAAACAAGAGCCAGCAAACTCAGATTGGAATCCAACATTTTTGGCTATGTGATACATTTCTCCAGAGGGACTTACCCCCACAATTCGGGGTGTCCCCTTGTCTTCGCATAGGACCAAGTCTCCATTGGGGGCAATCGTAACATTATCGCAACTTTCAACAATATCTGTGTTGTTGGGCTCCACAAAGATTTCTACCGTGCCTGGGGTCTGGTTTTCCGCTGGGGAACCTTCTGAAGGACTTGGTTTGTACCTAAATATTTGTCCATGTTCTTTGTATCCCCCATTTGTACAAGCAAAATACACCTCACCATTTCCATACCACATACCTTCTCCTCTTGCGAAGCGGGCAGCTCCCTTTGAAAAGCCCTGCTCCCGGAGGTTGTCTTCAGGAGATTCTACATCCTCTAAGTCTATCCATTCTACCTCATAGGGCTTGCTAATTTCCATTTTTTCAGTTCGTAGGCTCCCCCAGTTTCGGGTATCGAAGCTTGGCATATCCTTGATTTTCATAGCCTGTAATTTTCCCCCTTTTTGAAGGACACCTGGTTCATTGGGAATAAAGCGATAAATGAGTCCATCCCCACGATCTTCTGTCTCGTAGACGATCCCTGTATTGGGATCTACACACACAGCTTCATGGTTGAACCGGCCCATTTCAGTTAGAGGAATAGGCTCTGACAGTAACGGTACAGCACTTGCCATTACTTCAAAGTTATAGCCATGATTTTTTTCCAATTGATCATTGGCAATAGCCGTATTTTCTTCACAAGTAATCCAACTTCCCCATGGGGTAGGTCCACCTGCACAGTTGCGTATGGTACCTGCAAGACTTAGGTATTGCGTTTCCACTTCCCCTGTGGAACCGTTATAAATGAATGAGGTTGTTCCTCCAATGCAAGGTAGGCTCCCTCTTCCGTAATCATACAACTTTTCTGAGGGAAGGTTTGTCAATAGTTCTTGGTTCTTACCAAAAGGGCCTTGCTCAGGATTCCCAGGAGAAACCTCATGGTTACGGATTACTAGGGCTCTCCCATCGTCCAAAGGAAATGTGGCCATCCCATCAGCTAATCCAGGAACATAAAATCCATCATCCATTTTATCTCCCTGTCGAGAAATAATCTTATAGCTAAACCCTTCGGGAAGCATTAAAATTCCCTCAGGATCATCCATGAGGGAACCAAATCCTTCACTAAGGGAATGGGGGAAAGAGGGAACCTCAGAAGAGTTCATTTGGGCACAGGAGCTGATAAAAGCTTGAAGGCTCATAAAGCCCATGCTTACGAGGCCACTTTGCCGAAGGAAAATTCGTCTGTTCATGAGGGAAGGGGGTTAGGTGATAAGTGATAAGTAGTAGGTGATAGGTGATAAGTATTAGATATAAGGGATTAACATATAAAGTAATTACTAGACCTTGAATCGTTTCTAGGGTTTGGTAAAAGTAATAAATCAATATTACCATTCTTTTATTACCCTAAAATGAATTTTTTATAAGGCTAGATAAGAATTTGCTTATTGGATTTCAAGTAGCTGGGGTAGGAGGAGTTTACTCGTATTTGAAGAGAAAGGAACCAGAGAATAGAGTCCAGGAGAAAGACCCTCCAAAGACAGCTCCATAGTTTCCGTGGTACGGAAAGAAAAGCTTTTCTGTAATTTTCCCTCCAGGCTATATACGTGCAACTGAAGTTCTTCTCCTGGAGTGTCAAATTTTAACGTAAGGGAACCCTCACTGGGATTGGGAAAAAATGTATAACTCAATCCACGTAAGTCCGAAAATCTGGAAACAGCAGAGTTTACTCCACAGGCAACGGTCTTGATGAATGCCGCAGATTGATTAATTACGGAATCTTCTTCCTCCTGGTCACCTTCAAGGAAGTAACTCACATGGGTATTCCGGTCTTGAAATACGATCGTTTCGCTATATAAACCTACTTCCTGGGCTTTGGACTCCAAATGAAAGGAACCCTTAAACGTAACGAATACGTTAACCCCTACCTGTAGCTGGCTAGTTGTATAAGGCACAACCTCATCTCCCTCTTCATGTACCGTGATTAAGGGAGGATCCGAAGGATCTATCCAGGCGTCATTATTCAAGGCTCCCGACCAACTGATTACGCCTGAAACCTCAGAGGAGAAGTGGGTTAGGTCATTGCTATTTCCCAACCAGCCACCTGTATTGGCTATGCCCGTCCGAATGGCATCGGAAACTTCATCTGTTGAATCCAGGTAAACTGCGTGGTTGGCGGCAATTGCACCCGCTGATACTCCCCCTACAAATATATTGTCGGGATCTATCCGATATATATTTTCTCCATCGGCCAAAGATCTCATGTAACGGATCGATGCCTTTACATCTTGAGCGGCTCGAAGGACAAATTCCAACGCTTTCGTGGAATCAGTAATGGTTAGAAAGTCTATTGCATCTAATATTCGATAGTCTATGGTTGCAGCTACAAAACCCTTGCGAGCAAAGCGCCTGCATAGTTCTGCCATGTCTTCTCTTTGTCCATCGGTAAAGCCCCCTCCAAAGGCAAGAATAAGGGTTGGGCGTAAGATTTGGGAATTATCCACTGGTAAATAGAGGTCTAGCAAGAGCTCCCGTAAAGCTCCAACTGTATTTCTATTAGCTCCATACTGAAGCCCTTTTACAGAATCGATTGCTGATACAATATCTGGAGCAGAGCGAAGCCCATCACAGGTAAATTCTTGTCCCATGGTGTACTTCCCAAGACTGCAAAGGAATAGAAGGGTAAGTAGCCTAAATTTCATCTGTTTCATAGGTGGAAAGCTAACTGAAATTATATATCAAAAACAAAAATAGATCCATCAGGCCTAGTTCGTGTAAGTCTACTTATTAAGTTGGAGTAAATCCCATTTGTTCCCATATAAATCCTCGAAGACAGCAACAGTACCATAATTTTCTTCTCTAGGGTCTTCTAAGAAGTGAACTCCTTTTTGCTCCATTTCTTTGTAGGATTGCCAGAAGTCCTGCGTCTGAAGAAACAAAAATACCCGACCTCCTGTTTGATTTCCTATCCTACTTTTTTGTGCTTCCCCTTGAGCTTTGGCCAATAAAATACTGAAGCTTGCCTGAGAAGTAGGTGTGATTCGAACCCACCTTTTACCCTCCCCGAGATCTGTGTCTTCCCCAAGGGAAAATCCCATTTTTTCGGTATAAAAATGGATTGCTTCGTCGTAGTCTCTCACCAACAGGCTGACTAAAGAAATATGTTTTTCTATCATTTGTTTGCTGGAGGAACCCTCATGTAGGAAGCATTGTATGTAGGATTGGCCTGCATTTCATCAGCATCAACCTCTTCAAGCCATTGGCGCAACTTTTTCTGCAATTCTTCAGCTTTCTCTGGTTGGGTCTTTGCCAGGTTATTTGTTTCACCCACATCCTGGCTTAAGTTGTACAATTCCACAGTCTGCTCTTCATAAAATTCGATGAGCTTCCATTCACCTTCCCGGATTACCCCTCCAGGTTTTCCTCCTTGGTTAGAGTGGTGAGGATAATGCCAATAGAGAGGTCCTCGTTCCCAATCTGGTCCCGATTTTGATACCTCAAATAGGGGACGAAAACTTTTGCCATCAACGTGTTGGGAGGGAAGTAAGTCCAATCCAGATAGATCGAGCATAGTAGGGAAAAAATCAGTGGAGGTGACGGGTTCACTACATACATATCCTTTGGCAACTTCCTTTGGCCATTTTACAATGAGTGGTTCCCTGATTCCCCCTTCATACAACCACCCTTTTCCCGCTCTCAAAGGGGCATTGGTTGTATTAGATCCTTCTGAGGTAGAAAGTCCCCCATTGTCTGAGGTAAAGAAAACCACTGTATTTTCCTCCAATCCCATTTCCTTGAGCTTTGCCAGAAGTTTTCCAATATTGTCATCCATGGTCTCGATCATAGCCGCATATACAGGGCTATCTTGCACCAAGCGGTCCCTAAAATTACCGCGTTGGGGGGCTTTCTTGATCCAGGGACTTTCATAGGTAAAGCGGTCGGATTCGACTATTCCCATTTCCTGGGCCTTGGCTTCGTATTTTTTGACCAAGCTGTCCTTTGCTTGCATAGGATTGTGAACAGTGTAGAAAGATAAATAAAGCAAAAAGGGCCGCTCGGCGATGGTGTCAAGGAAATTAACAGATTCTTGGGTCAGTCGATCGGTAAGGTATTCTCCTTCTGGGCCACTTTCCATTCGAGGATTGTCATAAGGAGAAAAATACCCTCCAGGAGGACTTCCCTTGCTATGACCTCCAACATTGGTGTCAAAGCCTTGATGTTCTGGCCAATAGATAGAATCTGTTCCCAAGTGCCATTTTCCTGCAAAATATGTTGTGTATCCTCCTGCTTTAAGAGCTTCTGCGAGAGTCGTTTCTTCCAAGCGTACCTGCTGCTCAAAAGGCACAGCCTTGAGGCGATTTTGGGGCTCCTCAGGTAAATAGGACTGCCTTCCCGGAATCCAGTCGGTGAGATGAATTCTTGCGGGATATTTTCCTGTCATGATACTGGCACGAGTAGGAGAGCAAACGGGGCAGGCAGCATAGGCCTGGGTAAACCGCATACCTTCTGCTGCCATCTGGTCTAGATTTGGGGTTTCATAGAAGGAACTACCATAGCAGCCCAGGTCTGCCCAGCCTAGGTCATCCGCCAGGATGAATACAAAATTGGGTGTGTCTGCCAGAGGTTCAGTTTTACTTTTGGGAGGAGTGTCCGTCTGGCAACTTAAACAGAACATACCTATAAAGAGGGGGAAATTGTAAAGAAGAAATCTCATATATTAGAGTGGGTTTGAAAGGGATTATCTATTACAATATAAATATTCTTAATTATCTATGGCTATGCTGGAAATTATTGGTCGTTTCCAAGCTCAGGTAGATCATCTCCATGTCAGTTTTGACCTGGATAGTGTAGATCCTGAGCTTGCCCCAGGAGTGGGTACGCCTGTTCCAGGGGGATTTACCTACCGAGAAATCCATACTATTATGGAAAGCCTGGCATCTAGTGGGCTGATAGGATCATTCGAGATTTTCAATCAGTTTCCTAAATATTTGAAAATATCCTACTATTTTACCTAAAACAAACGCATGAAATGGTCACTATTCCTAGGCAAGCCCTGGGGAATTAAACTCTACATCCATTGGACCTTTCTGATTCTAATTGCCTGGGTGCTGTATACACAGCTGTCTCAAGGTACACCTATGCCAGAGGCCCTCATTCCCATAGGTTTTGTTTTGGCAGTTTTTGCTTGTGTTACCCTGCATGAATATGGTCATGCCTTAGCTGCCCGACGTTTCGGCGTAGGCACTAAGCAAATTACCTTACTTCCCATAGGGGGAGTTGCCAGTCTGGAAAAAATTCCCGAAAAACCCAGAGAAGAGTTAATTGTAGCTGCTGCAGGCCCTCTGGTGAATGTAGCCATAGCGCTGGTCTTGGCGGGGCTATTGTATGCGCTGGGAATTCCTCTGTTACCCTCCGGGAATGGGGAGAGTATCAGTGGTAGTAACTTTCTTGCCTCACTATTGGCAGTGAATATTATTTTGGTCCTCTTCAACTTGATCCCCGCATTTCCCATGGATGGAGGTAGAATGCTTCGGGCACTCCTCGCGTTGCGAATGGACAGAACGGTAGCTACTCGCTGGGCGGCATCTATTGGGCAGTTTTTTGCCATCCTTTTTGCCTTAGGAGGGCTACTTGTAGGCAATCCTTTCCTGATCTTCATTGGGGTATTTATTTATCTGGGGGCTCAGGCAGAGTACCAAAATGTATCCTCCACCTCCCTATTGGAAGGCTATAAGGTGCGTGATATCACCATGCACAGTTTTACCCCAATTCATCCCTTTGACCGATTAGAAAAGGTTGTGCGAATCATGCTTGATGGACAAGAAGATCACTTCGTGGTCTTGGATAATGATCAGGTAGTTGGAACGCTGAGTAAACGGGAAATTATTTCCGGCCTGAATAAGGGAGGGGAAGAAATAGCCGTGCAGCAGGTCATGAATAAAGCGGTGCAAGCGGTAGATCCAGAACAGCCTTTAGAAGATGCGATGCTTATCTTACAGCAACAAAAGGGACAGGTAGTGCCTGTAGTTCAAGCGGGCAGGTTCGTAGGAATGCTGGATTTGGAGAATATCAGTGAGTTTTTGTTGGTACAGACTGCCTTGAAGCAACGTGAGGATGAATAGGGTAAACTTTTCGTTTTTTCAGGTTTTGGATTTGGTGCAGAACCCCCCTCTATTCCCTGTTTCAAGTTTCCTATAGTCAGCGTCTATCCGTGTCAGAAATTATGTAGTTCAGATGAAAAGTCTATTCTTTATTCCTTAATCAGATGAATCCATCCAATGAAAGAGATCCTTATGTAGTCAATGCTGACTTGATCCAAGATCCGCCCACGAGATTTTTGGGTCAGCTCAAATACCTTGGTCCAGGTTTTGTCCTTTCTGCAGCTATTGTAGGTTCTGGGGAATTGATTGCTACTACGACATTGGGAGCAAAGGCAGGCTTTGTTACCTTTTGGGTTATTCTTGTAAGTTGTCTGGTCAAAGTGGCCATCCAAGTGGAATATGGGAAGCACGCAATTCACAGTGGAGAAACCGTTATGACTGCCTTTAATAAATTACCCGGATTAAGGCTGGGTAAGGCCCATTGGACGATCTGGTCTTGGGTGGGAATCATGATTTTGAAGATCCTACAGGTAGGAGGAATTATAGGAGGGGTAGCGATTACCCTCAACATAGCCTTTCCTTTAATTCCCATATGGTCCTGGACGCTATCCATTGCAGTTCTTGTTTCCTTGTTGGTTTTTCGGGGGCAGTACCGTTTTATTGAAGGGCTATCTATTATCCTGATTGGTCTATTTACCCTGTTTACCTTTGCGTGCCTGGCAGCTATTCAGTATACCCCCTATGCCATTAGTTGGGCACAAATCGCAGAAGGAATGTCTTTCCAACTTCCAGCTTCTGCATTGGCTATAGCTGTGGGAGCATTTGGCTTGACAGGGGTGGGAGGAGATGAAATAACCTACTACAATTATTGGTGTATAGAGAAAGGATATGCTGCGTATACAGGCCCCAATGACAATAGTCCTGAATGGCAGCGTCGTGCCAAAGGTTGGATTCGAGTTATGTACCTCGATGCCACCCTCTCAATGGTGGTGTACACCCTGGTGACGGCAGCTTTTTACTTACTAGGAGCAGCAGTGCTGCATAGTAGAGGGGAAATTCCCGAAGGCTATGACATGGTAAGAACCTTATCTAATATGTATACAGAGACCCTTGGTCCATGGGCAAATTCCCTTTTTCTGATTGGGGCTGTTTTGGTCCTATTTTCTACCCTGTTTACTGCTCTGTCCGCCTGGACGCGTCTTTTTACCGATGCCTTTGGACATATGGGACTAATCAATTTCTGGAATCTAGCCGAGCGAAAAAGATCGCTAATAATCCTTTCATGGATATTTCCCCTACTTTGGGGGGCTATTTTTCTTTTCCTTAAACTACCCGTTCTCATGGTGATCATCGGGGGGGTATTGACCTCCATCTTATTGGTGATTATTGTCTACGTAGCCATATATTTTCGGTATAAGCGTCTTCCCATGTCTTTGAAGCCTAGTACAGGCTATGATGTGATTTTTTGGGTGAGTGCTGTGGCGATTTTTGCGATGGGGGTATATGGCGTTTGGAAATTAATCTAAATGTATCTTGTTGGGAAAAGAAAGGGCGTAAATCTAAACTAGAATCTTAAAATGGGGTTTCACTACTAGAGCATTAGGAAAGGAAGCTATTCTATGAAATAGACGCTCCTTTATTCAATCTGATAGACCCAATTGAGAATAAGTGATATATCCTATCGATATCCCCAAACGGATAGATATGTACTACAAGATGTATCTATAGCTTTTAAGAATAAATGTGTATATGGCTTAATCGGTCCAAATGGGGCAGGAAAAACCACACTTTTATCCATCTTGGCTGGTATAAGGAAACCTCTTTCAGGAAAGGTAGATACAGCTTCTATCCCTGGACTGCTAATTCAGAACACAGACATGTATGAAGAAGCATCTGGAAGGGAAAACCTCGAGTTATTTTGTATTCAAGCCAGAATGCCTCTTGAAAACATCGATTATGTGCTCCATCTGGTTGGGGTAGACCAGAAAAATGCAAACAAAGCTTATAAGAACTATTCTCAAGGATATAAACAAAGGCTATTACTCGCAAGAAGCTTTCTTCCTAGGAAAGGGTTGATCATACTAGATGAACCTTTTACCAATGTAGATGTAGATACCATCAAAATCATCAAACGTGCAATTGATACCTTAGTCTGCCAAAATGAGGTTGTAGTAATTCTGTCTTCTCACCAATTAAGGGAAATAGAGGACGTAGTGGATGAAGTCATCTTTGTGTCTGATGGGAAAGTCGTCGCAGAAGTGAACTATTCACAGGAAAACTTGAGCGAACACAACTACGTGGTGATTAATAGTAGCGATACATTGCAGATCAAAGAACTGGTCGAAAATACGGGACTAATCAAGCAGGTTGAGATCCAAGATAAGTGGATTTTACTAGAGCTTTCAGACCAAGCTTCGTGCAATGAAATTCTTTACATGATATTGAGGAATGGATGCAGTTGGGTAAAGATAGAAAAGTACAGACCACTTGAATATATGTACCACAAATTTATTGGAGATGCGTCTTAGGGGAGAATACAAAAAGTACAATAAGAAGCAGCTTTTATCCATCATTTTTGGTTTTTGCCTTATTCCGTTTACTCTCACGCTCCTGTTCTTATGGGTCAAGCGAGAGGCAATTAATGGAATTCCCATAGACGTGATTTTTGATAATATATCCGGTGCGTGGTCCGCCTTATTGTACAGCGTCTTGACAATTACGTTGATCCAGATTGTTACAGATGTAGAGAGAAAGCCTAACTTACTGTACTACTTTCGGGCATACAAGCGTAGCTGGTATAATTGGATTGGGGTAAAAGTACTCTTGATTTTGGGTATGCTAGCTGGGGTAACGGTATTAAACATACTCCTTACGTCGCTTTTGATAGGGATTGTATCATTCGCGCTAGAAGGTCCCGTTGCATTTGTTGCGTTGATATTGGGTTTTTCACTGCACATATTGAAATCATTTTTGATGTGCATCCCTATTGTTTGTTTTCATATGTTAGTAACCCTTTCCCTAAAAAACTCAACTCTATCAACCATTTTTGGATTGGTTATACTGATAGTAGGAATACCCATCGTTAATTTGTCAGACTTTTACTTCATACCCTACAACCTTACTATTGCTGTCCAAAAGCCAGGGATAGACTTATCCACCTTAGGTATATACTCTATGGGTATCGTAGTAGCGAGCGTGTTTTTGATTAACAGAAACTTATCGAAGGAATGGAATTGAATTATTCTTGTCGCAAAGCCTCTACTGGATTGGCAAGGGCAATGCGCATAGAACGAAGGCTCACCGTAAGGAAAATAATACTTACCAAGAAAAGCAACGCAAGGATAAACTCCCAGGGGCCGATGTTGATCCTGTAGGCGAATTGGTCTAGCCAATTCCGCATCAACCCAATAGAAATGGGTACAGCAAATACAACTCCCAAAATTAGTAGGGGCAAAAAGTCTTTGTTCAGTAATGCAAGAATTTGCCGCACACTGGCTCCCATTACCTTTCGAATACCGATTTCTTTGCTTCTTCTTTCCACAGAAAAGGCAGCTAACCCCAATACGCCCAAACAGGCAAGAAGGATGGCAATTCCCGAGAATACCCCTATGATGTTCTGGAGGCGCTGTTCTTTTTCATATAATTGGTCAAGCCAATCGTCCAAAAATTGATAACTAGGTTCTTCTACAGCTGCGTAAATTGGCCAGATATTTTTTATATGTTCTAAAAGCTCTTTTTCTTTCCCTTCCTGATAGTGAATTAACACATTCACCCCTTTTTTATCGTACTTGATTATGGTTGGAACAATCGGTACATACAAATCTTTCATATTGAAATCTTTTACCACCCCCACAATGGTGCCTGAAAGAGAGCCCTGATCATATTTCTGGCCTATGGGTTGAGATAATTGAAATTCCTTCACAAATAATTCATTTACTAATATCGGGATATTTGATGGCTCTATACTATCGAGATGACTTACAGGAGTTAAATTTCCCCCTTGAATTATTTCTAAGCCCATACTCGGTACAAGATGCTCATCCCCATTTATAAATTGGATGATTACTTTTTCCTCTTTCTCTAAGGGATGGCCTATAAGAATACTTTGGCTATAGTCACCCGGTTTCCAATAAGAAGTAGAGGAGCTAATGACACTGGCGTGTTGCGTTATTTCCCTTTTGAAGGCTGGAATATTGGGAACTTTCATCCAAGCAGGAATTAACAAGCGATTTTCCCGGTTAAAGCCCAGATCTTTTTGCTGGGTAAAGCTAATCTGACGGTGTAATATGCCCAAGCAACTTATCAAAGTAAGTGTGATAACAAATTGAATTATTAACAAAACTTTCGTTGAAGTATGCCTATTAAACAAAGGATGGGCTTCTCTTTTGAGTGAGCTTACAACTTTCAATTGACCAAAACGCCAAGCAGGAAGAATACCTGCTATCAAGATGGCTACTACTATTGTAACGATAAGAAGTGCCCACAGCCAACCTTCGGGAAGTTCATTGACAGAAAGCGGGCGATTCATGAGCTTGGAAAAGGTTGAGAAAAACCCCCAAATCAATAGAGCTACTAGGGGAAATGAAAAAAATATATTTACGCCAGTTTCAGTGATAAACTGGTTGATAATATCCCTTTTCAAGGCACCCGTAGATTTTCTAATGCCGATTTCGCGTATTCTTCGGGTAAAATCAGCTTGGACGATAAGAATGTAGTTGATGAGCCCGATAAAGAGAATGAGTACCGCAATAATGGCAAATAAATAAACCTCCCTGATATTCCCTCTTTTCTCCCCTAAAAAACTTGAGTATAGATGGATATCTGTAAGCTTTTGAGATTCGAAAGCAATCCGATCTTCAACCTCAAAGCGCCGGACAATCCGCTTGAGATCCGAATTGAGTTGTGTTTGTCCTACCCCATTAGGCATTCTTACATAAATATACTCTCCATTGGTATTCCAGCCTTTTTTTAGATATCCTTCTTCCTTGAGGGGTTCTTTGTCTACCAGGGTAGGTAGTATCACGTCAAATCTTAAATGGGAATTTTTAGGAATATCTTGAAGTACCCCTTCAACTAAATACGATGTCGTATTACGTGAGCCTCGCAAAGAAAATAATTTACCCACTGGATTCTCTGTTCCGAATAGCTTCTTCCCCAAGGAAGCCGTAACGATTGCCCTTCCCGGTTTACCTGAGAAGGAAAGTTCCTTCTCTTGAACTGATGGAAAGGAAAATACCTTAAAGAAGGAGGTATCGGTACGAATAGAAGCTATGTTGGAATAGGTGTTTCCCTCGGCCTCTAAAAAGCTATTTCTCTTTAGGACATATGTTGCTGAGGCATTCGGGTCTATGGCTTCCTTAATGTAGGATAATATCCCATTAGGCATGGTGATATCTACATCTTTAACTTTTCCCTCCCTTAGCTGGGAAAATAGCAAACGGTACACCCGTTGAGGGCTTTTGTGAAATCTATCAAAGGATAGTTCATACCTGATATAAAAGGTGATTAATATACAGGTAGCTAACCCAACTGATAGTCCAATGGTCTTGATAAGACTTGGAATCCTCTGTCGAGTAAAATTGCGATAAGCAGAGATGACATATTGTCGATGCATAATAAGGGGACTTTGTAGACGGTTGTATACGTTGAAAGAACCAAATCCAAGGAGTAAATGAAGCGTGTCCACCCCACACATAAGTAGGGCATACCTTTTTCCCTTGATTGCTATTCGGTCTCTAAAGACCTCCTCAAGGTCTCCTAGGAATTCTTCCTGAAGCTCTTCAGGGATAAATTTCCCTATAAGCCATTGTAAAAAGTGGGGAGAGGGCTGTTCGTTTCCTTCAGCCATTAGTTACCAAGCTTTAATTGAGGGATTAACTGCCACATTTTTCTTCGAACGCTTTGAGACTCCTGAAGCTGCTTCATTCCCTGTGCCGTGATGGAAAACAAACGCTTTTTTCTCCCTCCCCTTTTTTCTGTATTTCCCCCCATTTCAGACTTTAGACACCCTTTATCTTGAAGACGATAAAGGGTAATATGTACAGCTCCCAGTAAAATGGTACGCCCTGTATGCTTTTCGATTTCATTTTTTACCGAGATACCATATGCCTTGCCTGCTAAAATGCATACTGCCAAAAGAACTAACTCCTCAAATTCTCCTAAGCCTTTGTTTTTCATTTCTTATACATTGTATGTTATACAAAATTATAAGAAATTATGAAAAATTAAAATAGGCTAAGGGTTAAACTCAGAACTTCTAGATTCTTATTTCTTAATCAAGTAATGCTCCACATTCTCTAAGTACTTATACCCACTTCCCGTATTAATAATCACCACCCTTTCATAGGGATCTATTTGATTCTCCTCGAGCAATCGCTTATACCCCATAAGAACGGCTCCGCCCTCTGGTGCTGCAAAAATCCCCTCTTTTCGGGCGAGTAATTCAACTCCAGCCAGCATTTCTTCTTCAGATACAGCCAATGCCATTCCCCCACTTGCATACAAGGCTTCCAAAATCAAGGAATCCCCAAAGGCGGCCGGAACTCTTAGCCCATTTGCCAGGGTTTCTGGGAATTCCCAAAACGGGGCAAAGTTCTTGCCGTGATTGAATGCTTCCACTATAGGCGCACAACCTGCCGCCTGTATGGCGATCATACGAGGTAAGGGCCCTGTAATCCAGTCGAGCTCCAGCATTTCCTGGAAAGCCTTCCAAATTCCAATTAGTCCTGTACCGCCTCCTGTTGGATAGATGATTACATCGGGTAACTCCCAATTCAGTTGTTCTGCAATTTCGTAGCCCATGGTTTTTTTGCCTTCTAATCGATAAGGTTCCTTTAAGGTGGAGATGTCGAACCAATCGTCAGCGTCTTCTTTTTGCTGTAAAGTTCTTCCACAGTCAGAAATGTTTCCACGTACAGTTTCAAACGCGGAGCCGTAGACCTGAGCTTCTTGCTTGAATAAGAGGGGCGTTTCTTCAGGCATGCAGACCCTAGCTTCTATCCCCGCACGAGCGCAGTAGGCACTCAAAGCGCCTCCGGCATTTCCCGCTGTTGGGATAGAACATTTGCGAATGCCCAACTCTTTGGCCCGAGAAATAGCCATAGATAAACCCCTGGCTTTAAAGGAGCCTGTGGGATTAAGCGACTCATCTTTGCACAGCAAGGAGGATACCCCCCACATTCTTTGGATCCATTCCAGGGGTAGCAAGGGGGTAAATCCCTCTCCCAAGCTTACAATATTCTCATTCTGTTGGACGGGGAGCATTTCGCGGTATCTCCACATATTCGATGGGCGTTGGGTAAGTTCCGCTCGACTTAGGGGACGTGTGTGATCGTATTGGGCGAGTAGGGGTTTCTCGCAGCAGGGACTTTTTCCTATAGGTTGATCTTTGGCGTATTCCTTGTGGCACTGTGAACAGGAAAGGTATGAAAATCGAGACTGGGTTTGCCTAGTTGGAACAGAAGAAGGAGGCGAGAGGAGCATTATAATAATTTAAATATTGTAAATAAAAAATATTGAAAAATACAATATTTAATTTAACGCTTGCTGGCTTCGGAGTCAAATCACATTTTTTTATGGTCTATAAGGAAAAGTAATGTTTGAGCTACTATCTGATGCTTAAAGACTCCTATTGTGAAAAAAATCGAGGAATTTACCTATAAAGCCGGGGTTGATAGGTCCTTGGGGGTAGACCAACTGGTAACTACGTTTGATGGACAAGTTCTTGCCCGAAACTTGGGACAGCAGGCCAAATTGGAGCTCTTTAGCAACAGCAAAGTGCGGAAAGAAGCCTATGGAATCTTCGGTAAGGAGAAAAGACTTCGCTGCTTCATGTGAGTCGAGTTCTATGATGATATTAAGTTTTTCCCAGGGTAGTTGTAGGCGTTTGCAGTAGTTTTCGATCAGCTTTCTCGTTCCAGATCCCGACTTCCGCATGATGAAGGGAATTTGAGATGCATCCCGTTTGAGGTCTATGAATAGGTTTTCGTATTTACTTCCTGAGCGTGTAACAGGGATTACATCTTCAGTAAGAAAATTTTCATAGCGCAATTCCCCCGTCTGGGTGGTCTCTCCAATAATTCCCACATCCAAATTTCCTTTAAGGACTTCCGCTTGGATGTTTTCTGAATTTCCATGAATAAGGGATATGTGAAGGGAGGTGTATTGCTTTTTGAATTGTGAAACCAGGGAGGGAATAAAATATTGCCCTAGGGTAGTACAGGCCCCAATTCGGAAATTTTGAGAAATTTTTTCCATAAGGGAATCCATCTCCTTTTCAAAGGTTTGGTAGATCTTCCATACCCGATCGGAATAAGTCAAGACCAATTTGCCTGCTTGGGTAAGGGATAGTCCTTTTCGGCTTCTGTGAAAGCAACTAATTCCCAACTCCTCTTCTAATTGCTGAATATGACGGGTTATGGCAGGCTGCGTAATAAACATTTCCTCCGCAGCCTTTGTAAAGCTGAGATTTTTTGCCACGCTCCTGAATACTTTCCATCTGTAACTCAACATAGCTTTTCTTTTGTTAACGGAATCAAGTCCCAAATAGATTGCCAATGATACGAGAAGATTTCTTTGGGAAAGGTTCTTTTTAGTACCTTGACCCCCTAAATTATGCAAACCGTATTTTTATCAATTATGTATAGAGCTGTTTGTATGCTTCATGGAGTCAAGTTCTGGCGGACCTTATGGATTGGGGCTGTCTTGGGTATGTCCCTAATACCTTTTTCTGGGTCACTCTCTGCACAAGAATTGGAGGAAAGTGAAAATTTACCCGTTGATCGACCTCAGAATTTTCAATTGCTATTGAATAGGGGCTTTCTCATCGGTAGTGTAGAAGGAGATGATCGAGCTCCTATCAATGGAAGTTTGTCGGGCTCCCTTTTTCTGGGGTTTAGTTTCAAGGCTATCTTACCCAGACAGAATGCAGGAGTCCGAATTACGCCAGGTGTTAATTGGTTTAAGATAAATTATCGCCAAGAAGACGAGAAGGTATTTCCTACTGATACGGTATTTGAGTCTGAAAAACACGTGTTTGCGTATTTGGAAGTTCCTGTAGGATTTTTCATCAATTTTTCCAAAGACGAGGACGGCGACCCACGCTTGTTCACCGAATTGGGGGGCTTCTTAGGGTATAAATTGAATGGATCTTACAAACGTAAGTTTGAAGAGGGAGGGCGAACTAGTCGACTTATTCGGAGGGATGTCCCGAATGTGGAGGATTGGCGTTTTGGCTTGTATGGCCGCTTGGGGTTCAAAAGATGGGCTTTGTACTATTCGTATTTGTTAAGCGATACTTTTTCAGCATTTACGACAGAGGATGGAACAACTCCTCCCAATGACCTCTCCACTCCCCCTACTTTGGAGATTGGAATTAGTTTTATTCTGTAAAAAGGAAATTAATAGCGATTCAGGGGAGCGCTTAAATCTCAACATGCTCTAATAAAATCTCAATACAGGCTTGTGCATCTACTTCGGCTGCATCAGCTTCATAAGAGAGGATCAGTCGATGGTTGAGCACATCTTTTGCAAGAAGTTTGACATCCTCTGGCAATACATGGTCCCTCCCAGATAACAAGGCGAGTGCTTTTGCCCCTAAATTAAGGGCTAGGCTGGCTCTGGGTGATACTCCATACTCTATGTAAGGGGCTAGCATATTGAGGCGATAAGCCTCGGGATCCCGGGTCGCCATTACGAGCTTTACGATATACTCTTCCAGTTTTTCAGATAAGCGAATTTGGTCTACCTTGGCCTTAAGGCCGAGAATCCTTTCCTTATCTAATAAGGTGTTTACAGGTTTGGGAGCAGAGGTCTTAGCCATCCTTCGCATAATTTCTTTTTCCTCTGCTGCAGAAGGGTAATGGACATAGACCTTCATCATGAATCTATCTACCTGGGCCTCAGGAAGTGGGTAAGTACCTTCTTGTTCCAAGGGATTTTGGGTGGCTAATACCAAAAAAGGATCGTCCATTGGAAAGGTTTTCTCTCCGATGCTCACTTGCCGCTCTTGCATGGCCTCTAAGAGTGCACTTTGTACTTTGGCAGGAGAGCGATTGATCTCATCGGCTAAGATAAGGGAAGAGAATATAGGGCCTTTTTTCTCCTCAAATTTATGCGTTTCCTGGTTGTAAATGAGGGTCCCAATGAGGTCAGCTGGCAAGAGATCTGGGGTAAATTGTATCCGGCGAAAGTCGAGGCCAAGCACTTGGGCGAAAGTACTGACAGTAAGGGATTTCGCTAAACCAGGAACTCCCTCTAGTAATATGTGGCCGTTGGTAAGTAATCCGATTAGCAGCCGATCTATGAGATGGGACTGACCTACAATTACAGCTCCCATGGCATCTCTTAGGGCGTCTAGTTGTTGTTTTGCTTCCTGAATTTCCTGCAGATTATGATCCTTATGGGCTCGTTTTTTTTCTGTCGATTGCTTCAAAATTCCCTGTTTATTAGCCACCTTGATTTGCTGTGCAAAAGGAAAGGTAAAACAGCATCTATCAATGATGGGCTTTGATCAACGTTTATACACCATTTCCCCCCCCACTATAGTCATTTCTATTTCTGTTTGTAATAAGATACTGTCGGGGACCTGCAAAATATCTTGCGAAAAAATTGTAAAATCGGCGCGTTTTCCCACCTCGATTGATCCCTTAATCTTTTCTTCAAAAGCCCCATAGGCAGCATCTAGCGTGTAGGACTTCAACGCTTCAAAACGGGTCATTTTCTGTTCTGGTTCAAATCCTCCTATGGGTTCACCTGCAAGGGTTTGCCGAGTTACAGAGGCATAGAAGCTCGCAATAGGGGAAACGGGTTCAACAGGCGTATCCGTTCCATTGATAATTTTGGCACCAGACTGGAATAATTTTTTCCATACATAGGCTCCTTGTTCTATTCTCATTTTTCCCAAACGGTTTATGGCCCATGGGCGGTCAGAGGACATATGAATGGCCTGCATGGAAGCAATAACGTCCATTTCTCCAAATCTGGGGATATCCTCAGGATGTATATGCTGAGCATGTTCGATGCGAAAACGGTGATCTTCCGACTTTTGGGGAAATTCATTAAATACCCTTTCATATTGATCTAGCACTTCCCTATTGGCTCTATCCCCAATTGCATGGGTACAGACTTGAAAGCCATTTGCCATCCCACCTTGAGTAATTTTATAGATAAAATCCATAGGCATGGTAGCCATCCCCACGTGATTTGGTCGGTCTGTATAGGGATCTAGCAACCAAGCACCCCGAGAACCCAATGCCCCATCCGCATAGAGCTTAATAGCCCTTATGGTAAGTCTACCTTCAGGATCAATGGTAGGTCCTTTTTCGTACCATTCATTGAGCAAAGTAGTGTCCCGACCATGTAGCATCACCCAGAGATTGAGTTTCAATTTCCCTTCTTCCAAGAATTCTTGAAATAAGGCTATGTCGGAATTTCCTGAGCCTGCATCCTGAAAGCTTGTTAGGCCATGTTCTATAGATTCTTTGATGGCCATTTCCAAGGCTTTGCGATCTCTTTCCGGAGTAGATTCAGGAATATGCTTAGAAATGAGCCCTTGGGCGAGCTCATTGAAAATACCTGTTGGCTTACCATTAAAATCTTTAATGATTTCCCCATCGCTGGGAAATTCTGTGGAGGCTGTTACCCCCGCTATTTCCATGGCCTTGGCATTTGCCAAACAGGCATGACCACTAGCGTGTTTCAGATAAACAGGATTGTTAGGGGTAACCTCGCTCAAAGCTGTATGAACCGGAAAGCCTCTAAACCAACCTGATTTATCATCCTTCCATTTACTTTGATGCCATCCTCTCCCCACGATCCATTCTCCAGGCGCTGTTTGTTTGGCAACCTGGCCTAAAATATCTATAAGCTCTTGATAACTCGTAAGGCCATTTAAATCCACATTTAGCTTGCTGTATCCTAAGCCCATGAAATGTCCGTGACTTTCAATAAGTCCAGGAGTCAGGGTTTTTCCCTCAAGGTTTAAGTAGCCCGTACTTTCATCTGTGTAGATAGAGTCTGCCACGGACTTGCTCCCTGCAAATAAAATTTTGCCATTTTTTATGGCCACTGCTTCTACCTCAGGATTTTCTGGATTTACTGTATATATGGGTCCACCAGATATAATAACTTCTGCTTTTTCTTCTATAGTAGGGGCTTTACATCCAGCCAAAGCCAGTAAGCCGATAAGCGCGAAAAGAAAAATGTGAGTAAACGAAAACTTCATGAGAAATATGGGTATTGGAAAATGGGGCGGTACAGATAAAAAGAGATAAGGGAAAAAGAATTAGGTACCAGGATATGATAGGTAATGTTAAAATAGATCGCTGATCTCCATATACTGAGACAGTTTAATGGTTTAGCAAATAAGAATGAATCTTATCCTGATCTGAGTTTTTGAATATTACAAAAACTTGAAGGTAGGAGAAAATAAGGAAATATTCTACTATTTTACCCTGATTCAAGGAGAGGGAATGAAAAACCCCTTTTTCTGATACACTATCTGCTCCAGCTCTAACAGGGCTGCAAGAGTAATCTGACTATAATTCTGTGAAGCATTCCCGAAGCTTCGGTAATTGGTTTGCCAAAGCTCTTGTATAAGGTCCATCCCACCATTTTTGGGCTTCTTATAACGCATAACCCTTCGCATATTATTGGGTCCAGCATGATAGATGTGTAATACAAATAATCGGAACCATAACTCATTTTCCTGATAGGGGATATCGTGGTATTCCATTATCTTTCTAGCTGCTGGGATACATATCATGCTCAGATAGCGTGCTGCGCCCCTGGCAGAAGGGCCAAAGAATCTCCTTTCATCTATGCGTTCATTTACTTCCAAGCCTACACTTATGGCAACCTCGCCCATCAATTGAAAAGGGCCTTTGGCTCCAACAGGAGAAACCCGCATTTCCCCAGGACTTTCGATAAGTAAAATGGACTGTGCATACCAGGGATCTGTATTCTCCTCTAGGAAAATGGCAATGGCCCGGTGAATATCTGGAAGGATTTTCGCTATTTGGTAATAATCCTTTCTCCCTTGGGTAACCCAGAGCTTAGTACGCGGGGTAAGGTCAAATTTCACGCGAACACTATCCTTATATCGCCTGCGCTGCTTGAGACTCAAGTCATCATAGGTCCAGGTTTGCAAACTGCTGAGCACCTCTCGTGTGTCCGCTATATTAAGTAAACTGTATTCTGGATCAAGGTTTACGACCATCCGCCAGAACCGTACTTGCGGCAGTAAATACCACCCTTCATTATATAAAGAAGTGTCACTTATAAATCGATAGGTTGAGGTATCATCAAAAAATCCCACTTCAATGACTTGTTCTCCCCAGTCAATTTGAGCGGAACCTGGAATGCAAAAGCAGAAAGACAAGGTCACCAGAAAAATTATCTTACCGTTCATACCCGAAATCTGTAGCTCTACTGCCTAAATTGTGCCAAAGTGAAGGAGAATTATAAAAAGGTTAGCTTCCTTTTTGCAAATATATAGAAAATTATATATTTTTATTTTTGTAATAAATGATATAAAACAATTAACAGAAATAGTAATAATGAGATTTCAAAAAATTAGAATTAATGACGAACTCGAAATCTTGCGTAATGAATTGATTGTTGCAGAAAAAAAAGTAAAAAGACTTAAGCTAGGGGTATTTTTCTTTTCACTCTATTTCTTGGCTGTTACAGTTTTGTATTTAATCAAAAATAACCTCCTTTAACGTATCCGACTGAATAATGGCTTCATCACAAGTACCCCTTGGATGGAGCCATTCTTATTTATTTTGTACTACATTTTCCTGGTTGAGTTTCACAAAGGACAATCTACCTCGATAATTATGTAGTCCTACATAAACTCAACTCTTTGAAGCTCTGAGCATTTCTCTTTTCCCAGGAGGGCCAGGAATTTTTTCCACTGAAAATCCTGCATTTTTTAAGGCCCGCCTTACATCTCCTTTAGCAGAATACGTGACGAATATAGCTTGAGATTCGCACCATTCATAGATTTTTTCAAAAATTGAAGGAGTCCATAATTCAGGCTGACTTTCTGGAGCGAAAGCATCAAAGTAAATTAAGTCAAAATGCTGTACGGGTTGAAAATCCTGTAGGTGGACTTGTTTTTTATAGAGCGAAAAATTTGCCGATAAGTGGAAATTCTCTTCCCATGGAGCCTTATGTATATGTTGAAAGAGGTCCTGATTTTGACCTTGGATCTCTTGGGGATAATTCAACTGCTCAACTGCTGTCTCGGATATTGGATAGGCTTCCAGGGCAAGGTAAAAAACAGGAACATGAGGGACTGCCAAGGCAGTCAAGAGGGCATTGAGTCCAGTTCCTAGGCCCATCTCTAGAATTTTCAAAGAAGAGGGAGTTGATTCCAGACGTTTTTTCAATCCCATTTCAATAAAGACATGGAGGGATTCCTGAATGGCGCCATGCAGGGAATGGTAGTGTTGATTGAATCGAGGGGCATAGAGGGTGGAAGAACCATCCTTTGTAATGACATGTTCAACTTCAGAAGCCATACATCTTATTTTTACTCCCTAAATCCTTCGGGAACCTTTTCCAAATAAAGTGAAGTGGAAGGAAAGGCAAATTCTACGCCCAACTCTTCTGCTAATTTTAAGATGGCCAAGAAAATATCTTGCCTTGCTTTGAGCATATCTTCATAAGCTGTGATTTCGAGGAACATTGCGACAAATACATTTAACGAAGAGTCCCCCATTTCGTGGAAGTAAATCAAATGGTCTTTGTCTCTTGTCATGGGATGGTCAAAGATAATTTTACGCGCTCCCTCGACAAAGGCTTCAATTTTCTTGGGAGGGGTATTGTATTGTAGTCCCAAGGTAGTTGCGTAGCGACGGTATGTCCGTACCCCGTGGTTTGTGATGTTTAGGTTGGTAAGCGTTCCATTGGGAATGCTCATCATGGCTCCATCAGGTGCTCTTAGGCGACTAGATCTTACCCCTATTTCGACGACTGATCCTGAAATACTCCCAGATTCGATAAAATCCCCAATTTGGAAGGGGCGGTCTAAAAATATGGTTACAGAGCTGATTAGATTTTTAACGGTTTCTTGCGCAGCTAAAGCGAGAGCAAGACCTCCAATGGAAATCCCTGCTAAGAGAGCGGTTACATTTACCTGTAGATTTTGGAGGACAAATAATACCCCTAGGACTCCCACAATGAGTTTTATCAATTTGCTGACAAGCGGGATCAATTGGTCATCCATTGTTGTTTCTGTATTCCCTGCTAGGTTGAGAGAAATACTGGCAAATAGATCCGTAATGCGGTAGGCAGCCATAATTCCGAAAATGGACATAAGAATTTTAAGGCCTACAGAGATAAAGCCAGAAATGTTTATCGGTAGGAGTAAAGAAGGATAAAGCCGGAAAACTAGGAAAGAGGTAAGTAGCCAACTCAAGGGTCGAGCAACAGGCCTGATGGCCTTTGGATCTAGCCAACTCGTTTTAATGATTTGTGGTATGATCCTTCTGATGAGGACATTTAAGCCCCTTGAAAAGAGCCAATACCCAATGAGTGCTATGACTAGGATGATGAGGATTCCCTGGTACTGCCAGAGTTTTAACCCCCAAAATTTCTTTTGTCCAATCTTAGGAGAAATGTTTAATAAAAAGTCAGCACCAAAGGGAAAAACCTTATCATGTATTTTAGGGATATGAAAGACCGTATTGCGAGAATATAGCCATTGATCTCCGACTTTTGTGACATAGATTTCAGGATAGACGGGAAATACTTTAAAGCGAGCCCTACCCAGTGAATCTAGGTAATTGGGATCACTGGGAATTTGAAGGGTATCAATGTAATAGGATTCGCCATCGTATATTTGTTTGAGCTGAATGGCAATTTCTATTACCTCCTGAAAGGGAACGCCCGCTGAATCGAAGGAAAGGGCTGAAACTTCAGGCTGATAAGTTGCTTCCTGAAGATATATCAAATGCTGAGCTATGGTACTTCGTGGGCTGGATAGTGTACCCGGAAGAATCGCAGTTTGGGTAGTATCTATATCGGATAGTTGAGGGAGGGTATCCTGCTGTGCAGCAAGATCAGTAAATGAGAGCATTATGGCACTTAGGAGGATACCCCAAGTTCCGGATAATTTATGGGAAATGAGAGGATATGGATTCATGTAATGTAGGAAAATCAATATCTTTTGAACAAAGGTACAACAAGAACGGAAATAGTAATACCTTTGTCGGTCGATTGATCAATCTAGCCAAATTTTGATGAAAATAATTCCAGCGATAGACATAATTGATGGGAAAGCAGTTAGACTGAAGAAAGGGGATTACAGTTCAAAAACGATATACCATAGCGATCCTTTGGAAGTTGCTAAGTCTTTCGAAGCCCATGGACTTTCCAATCTCCATTTGGTTGATTTAGATGGTGCCCGTGAAGGAAAGGTTGTTAATCGTAAGATCCTAGAGCGAATCTGCTCTCAGACGAGCTTAAAAGTGGATGTTGGAGGGGGAATTAAGTCAATAGAGGACTTAGAAGCTGTCTTCCAGGCTGGAGCAAAGCAGGTTAATATAGGGAGCATGGCTGTAAAAGCTCCAGACGTATTTTCTAGTTGGCTGGAAAGGTATGGCCCTTCCCGTTTTATACTAAGCGCAGATATCAAAGAGGGCTTTGTGGCCATTAATGGGTGGAAGACCCAAACAGCATACACCATTGATCGGTTGATAGCGTTATTTTTAGGCAAAGGTTTGAAAACGGTAACGAGTACAGATATAGCCAAGGACGGTATGCTTGCAGGTCCTTCTTTAGCACTTTATCAACACCTTCTCAAGCAGTTTCCCTCGCTGGAAACTATCGCGAGTGGGGGGATTAGTAACCTAAAGGATTTGGAAGCATTAAAGGAATTAGGGTGCTTCGGAGCAATCATTGGAAAAGCGATATATGAGGGAAATATAAGCCTGAAAGCATTAGGAGAGTGGCAACAGTCTCATTGAGTTCTGGGGGGTTGAATACTAATTTTAGGTGAGTAATTACTGCTTAGATAGAGCTATGCTAACAAAACGAATTATACCCTGTCTGGATATAAAAGATGGGCGCACAGTGAAAGGCATCAATTTCGTCAATCTTAGGGATGCAGGAGACCCTGTTGAGTTGGCGCGTGTGTATTCTCAACAAGGAGCAGACGAACTTACCTTCTTGGATATAACGGCAACGGTAGAAGCCCGGGATACCCTTGCTCATCTCGTACAGCGTGTAGCAAAGGAGATTAATATTCCTTTTACGGTAGGGGGAGGCATAAGAAGTATCGCAGATGTTTCGCGCTTGCTCCAAGCTGGGGCGGATAAGGTTTCCATTAATTCTGCGGCTGTCAAAAGACCCGAATTGGTGAATGAACTTGCCAAGGAGTTTGGTTCCCAGTGTATTGTGGTTGCGATCGATACCAATATTCAGGAAGGAGATTGGTATGTGTATACCCACGGAGGAAGAAAACCCACCGAGCTACAGACCAGGTCCTGGGCCAGGGAGTTGGCGGATAGAGGAGCAGGGGAAATCTTGCTTACTTCCATGGTATCCGATGGGACGCAGAATGGATATTCCCTGGAAATTACAGCTTCTCTTTCTCAAGAACTTCCGATTCCCGTAATTGCTTCCGGAGGAGCAGGAACTATGGAGCATTTCTTAGAAGCATTTCAAGGAGGGAAAGCAGATGCTGCACTTGCAGCAAGTGTATTCCACTTTGGAACCATCCCTATTCCAGAATTGAAGTCCTATTTACATCAACATCAAGTCCCCATCAGAATAGTAAAGAATAGTTAATTTAAGGCACATGGCAGAGAAGCAATCGTTGGAATTTTTAAACACCCTTCAGGCGATCATCCGAGACAGGAGACATGCTCCCAAAACAGATTCATATACTTCTCGATTATTTAACAAAGGATTGAATAAAATCGCACAGAAAGTAGGAGAAGAGGCAGTTGAGCTCATCATAGAAGCAAAAGATGAAGACCTACATCTCTTTCATGAAGAAGCGGCTGACTTATTGTATCACTACCTCGTTTTACTAGAGGCCAAAGATACAAGGCTGGATGCTGTGATAGAAGTTCTTGAAAAACGGCATAAATAAAAGATGGCCCCCGGGGGCGGGGGCCATTGACAAACTCCCTGATAATTGAAAGTAAAGAGTCTTTTCTGAGCGTGTTCCCTATTAGGTGATAAAGGGAATAAATCAGGGATTTGGATTGAATTCGGAAACAAAAAAATGTGTGCAGGCTTGTCTCCCCGGTAATTCTTAATGCTTTGTTGTCCTCCGTTAGAACTTCAGGTATTTCGTTCTTCCATGGACAAAAATTTATTTTTTCTTACTTTATTTTTAGCGTTACACTTTCCAGATAAGTTGTTTATACTGTTTGTAAAACTACTAGGAGATTCGGTATATCCGACATTCTCTTGTATCAACAGCTACAAAGGCTGCTACAGCCGTGCGTTTTTGGGTAGGAATAGCCAATGAAAGCGTATGATCGAAAATAGAATTTAAGTGTCATTTTGTCAATAATAAATGCCATAATGGCATTTTTTCCTTTAATTCTGTCTGTTTTTGAGGAAAAGGAAGGGGATTTGTAAGTAAAACGAGTAAAAAACGGAATAAAAAAGCAGCATACATGGATTTTAATAATTATACATTAAAAGCGCAGGAAGCCGTTCAGGAAGCTGCTCAGCTGGCAAAATCACATAAGCAGCAGGCTATTGAAACAGGCCATTTACTAAAGGCACTGGTACAAGGGGAGGAGAGTATTGTTCCATATTTTTTAAGAAAGTTGGGAGTCAATCTCCCATTTTTAGCTCAAAAACTTGAGGAAATCCTACATGGCTATCCCCAGATTAGTGGAGCCACTGGTGGTCAATATCTTTCCAATAACCTGAATCAGGTCTTGGAAAACGCCAATGAGGAAGCTGGAAAAATGCAGGACGAATTTGTATCTATAGAGCATTTATTCCTTGCACTGGTTTTATCGAAAAATGGGGTGGGAACGCTTTTGAAGGAACAAGGGGTAACGGTGAAGAACCTTCGAAAAGTGATCGAAGAGATGCGGGGGGGAGAACGGGTAACAGGCCAGAACCAGGAGGCTACGTATAATTCCTTGAAGAAATATGCACTCAACCTGAACGAGATGGCTCGGAAGGGAAAGTTGGACCCAGTGATTGGTAGGGAGGATGAGATCCGCAGGGTCATTCAAATTCTATCCCGAAGAACTAAAAATAACCCTGTACTTGTGGGTGAACCTGGAGTTGGTAAGACCGCAATGGCAGAAGGATTAGCTCATAGGATTATCCAAGGAGATGTTCCAGAAAACCTTCGTGCGAAAACCATCTATTCCCTCGATATGGGAGCTTTGATAGCAGGAGCTAAATTTCGGGGTGAATTTGAAGAGCGATTGAAGGCGGTGGTCAAAGAAGTTGTCAAATCGGAAGGGTCAATTGTCCTATTTATTGACGAGATCCACACCTTGGTAGGTGCAGGAAAAGGAGACGGGGCAATGGATGCTGCCAATATCCTCAAGCCTGCTTTGGCAAGGGGAGAGTTGCGTGCTATTGGGGCAACTACTTTGGATGAGTACCAAAAATACATTGAAAAAGACAAGGCACTCGAACGCAGATTCCAATCCATATTGGTAGACGAACCCAGTGTGGAAGATACTGTCTCGATTCTCCGAGGGATTAAAGAAAAATATGAAGTGCATCATGGGGTGAGAATTACAGATGGGGCCATCATCGCAGCCGCAGAACTTTCTCACAGGTATATTTCGGGTCGCTTTCTTCCTGATAAAGCCATTGACCTGGTAGATGAGTCCGCTGCAAAGTTGCGTTTGGAAATGGACTCTATGCCAGAGGCACTGGATGAGATAGAACGTAAAATAAAATACTTAGAAATTGAGAAAGAGGCGCTAAAACGGGAGAAAGCAACCAAGAAAATTTCCGAGATTGATGAACAACTTGCCAATTTATTCGAAAAACGGAACCATCTTCGCGCGCACTGGGAAGGGGAAAAACGAATTGTGCAAGCCATTCGGAAGTCCAAGGAGACCCTCGATTTGCTTCGGACGGAAGCTGAGAAAGCGGAGCGAGAAGCAGACTTTGGCAAAGTAGCGGAGATTCGGTATGGGAAAATGGCAGAGGAGGAACAAAAGATCGAAACGCAGAAAAAGGAACTAACAGCCTTCCAATCTGACTTGAGAATGATGAAAGAAGAGGTGGAAGCAGAGGACATTGCTGAAATTATTTCTCGTTGGACAGGTATTCCCATTGCTAAAATGGTAGAGGGCGAACGCCAAAAGTTGCTCAAACTCGAAGAAGAACTTCATAAAAGGGTTGTAGGACAGAATGAGGCGGTGTCAGCTGTAGCAAATGCCATTCGCCGAAGTCGGGCAGGTCTACAGGACCCGAATCGCCCCATTGGTTCTTTCATTTTCTTAGGATCTACCGGAGTAGGGAAAACGGAATTGGCAAAAGCCCTGGCGGAGGTTCTTTTTGATGATGATAAGGCTATGGTCCGTATCGACATGTCAGAATATCAAGAGAAACACGCAGTTAGCAGATTGCTAGGGGCACCTCCGGGGTACGTGGGGTATGAAGAGGGAGGTCAACTCACGGAGGCTGTCCGGAGAAAAGCGTATTCAGTTATCCTGCTAGATGAAATTGAAAAAGCCCATCCCGATGTATTCAACATATTGCTCCAAGTATTAGATGACGGAAGGCTAACCGATAATAAGGGTCGGGTGGTAGATTTTACCAATACAATTGTCATAATGACCTCTAATATTGGCTCCCACTATATCCAACAATTTTTGGGGCAAGAAGGGAGTCTTGAAGATCGTATTGAGGAATTTTGGGACGTAAAAGATAATATTTTGGACTTGTTGAAAAAGGAAGTTCGACCAGAATTTCTCAACCGCATCGATGAGACCCTTGTATTTTCCCCACTTGGTAGAGAGGATGTGAAACACATCGTCCGCCTACAGATAGATAGGCTGACCAAGAAATTATGGGAAATGGATCTGCTTGTCGATTTTGACTCTACTGCAATTGAGTTTATTGCCCGAGAAGGCTTTGATCCTCAGTTTGGCGCGAGGCCCATAAAAAGGGTACTTCAGAAAGAAATTGTCAATGAATTGTCTAAGGAAATTCTCTCAGGAAATATACATAAAGATCAGAAAATCAGAATTTTCGCTGAATTTGGGTTGATAAAATTCCAAGGAATCCAGAAATCTGAAGAAAATCCTATTCATTCTGTAAAATGATTGATTGGGTTTTCAAATAATTTCTTATCTTTGTGTTGGATGTTTTCATGGTTGTTAAGTGCCTCTGTGTTGGGAAGCACAGGGGCTTTTTCTTTTTCCTCTCTCCTTACACCTTAACCCCATGCCCATCTGCTAGAAAGGGGAGCTTATTTCGAACTTTTTTTAGGTGATCCATGTGAAGGGTAGATTCAACTCTCCCCTCCACTTCGGTTTTTTTATCCACGATTTCTCCCAGCGAATCGACAATTACAGAATTTCCCGAGTACCTTAGTTTATACCCATCCGTTCCTACCCGATTTACCCCTATTACATAACTTTGATTTTCTATAGCCCTTGCCTGCAATAACGTTTCCCAATGGCCCACTCTTTTTTCAGGCCAATTTGCCACATAAATCAACAAATCGTATAACTCTTCTCCTTTCCTTACGCCTATGTTCCTACTCCAGACAGGAAACCGTAAATCGTAACAAATCATGGGGCATATTCGCCATCCTTTGTAGCGAAAAACCACTTTTTCCTCACCTGCCTCATAGTGTTGGTCTTCGCCAGACATAGAAAAAGGATGACGCTTGTCGTAATGTGCTAGAATTCCCTCTGGACCTACTGCAAGGAAGCGGTTTCGATAACCAGACGCCACCCGAATGATTATACTTCCCATGATAAGGGTATTCCATTTTTGAGCAGATTCTCGCATCCATTTGATAGTCGGCCCTTCCATATCCTCTGCATAAGGTCCTGGGTTCATCGTAAAGCCTGTAGAAAACATCTCAGGGAGGATCAATACGTCCCCTGAAAAGGGATTGTCTTCACAAAAAGATTCAATCATTTTCCGGTTTTCTGCAGGGGATTCCCAACGAAGATTCAACTGTAAGCCTCCAACATATAATACATCTTGAGACATATGGGTTTCTATTTTATTTGGTTCAAATAAAGGAACTCCCAAACGTGGGTATTTTTACTAACTTTGCGCGAACGATTTTTTTTGATTCATCGTAGTGAAAGCAATATGAAGATTTCTGTGCTTATTTATATAATTATTTTTGTTGCCTTATTTTTGGCTATACGGATTGGGCTGTATGGCTTGTTCAAGAAGGCTGGAAAGAAAGGCTGGGAAGCTTTTGTCCCTATTTATTCGGATTATATTTGGCTGGAGATTATCGGAAAGCCCGCTTGGTGGGTTGTGCTCACACTTATCCCGATAGTGAGAACCTTAGTAAAGGTTTCCATGAACATCGAAATCGCCAAGTCCTTTGGCCAGTACAGCTTTTGGGACCATGTCCAAGCAGTAATTTTCCCATTTATCTATTTTCCCAAGATTGGCTTCGATAAGCAAATATCCTATTTTGGCCCACCAGACACCCACAAAAAAGTTCCCGAAAAATCAGGGTTGCGGGAATGGGCCGACGCCTTCCTATATGCAGGGGTAGCCGCACTGATCATTAGAACCTTTTTTATTGAGGCGTTTATGATTCCTACTAGCTCTATGGAGCGCACCCTTATGGCAGGAGATTTTCTATTTGTCAGTAAATTTCACTACGGTCCCCGTATGCCGATGGTCCCTTTGGCAGTCCCTTTTGTACACAATAAGGTCAAGCTGGGGGGGAATATTTTTCCCTCTTACCTGGAATGGGTGCAATTTCCCTATCTCAGGTTTCCAGGCCTTACCCAGGTAAAGCGCAATGACATTGTGGTATTCAATTATCCTGCGCACGATGTACACGATTTAGGAGATGGAGCAGGTAAGGTGAAACCCACCAGCCTTAAGGAGAACTACATCAAGCGCTGTGTGGCCGTTCCTGGGGACACGCTTGAAATCATTGACCAACAAATCTATATCGATGGGGAGGAAGGTTGGAATCCTCCCTACATGCAGTACCAGTATATGGTAACAACCAATGGAACAGGCTTTTCCCAGACCAAAATGCGCAAACTTGGATTCCGAAAGCTCAACAATGACAATCCCAACTATCGGCGATCCAACGAGCACCCCAATATTTACATTTTTTGGATGCCAGAGGAAACCGCTGAGGAAATTGCTAAATTTCCCAATGTCGATACCATAGAGGTCATGGCAATGCCTTCAGGACAATTCGATCGCCGCCACCAGATTTATCCATCATACGGAAATAAAGAGGGTGAAATCTTCAGCCATAATATAGACAACTTTGGCCCAATTGTCGTTCCCAAAAAGGGAATGACAGTAAAACTGAATCCTAAAAATTTAGCGCTCTACCAGCGGCCTATAGAAGCATATGAAGGCCATGACCTAAAGTTGAATCGCCAGACTGAAACCATTACCATAGATGGAGAACAAACAGATTCCTATACCTTTGGAATGGATTATTATTTTATGATGGGGGACAATCGACATAATTCAGAGGATGGTAGGTACTGGGGTTTTGTACCTGAAGACCATATCGTTGGCAAACCCCTGTTCATCTGGCTTTCCTACGAAAGTGATTTCGGACTGCGATTTAGCCGAATTGGAACCAAATACATAAAATAAGGCAGAACCTTGGAACAGGACCTTACAATTAGATGGCGTACATTGGAAAAGTGGTTGGAGGAGCGCTTTTCTAAGAAAATGACCCTGGAATCCATTATTTTTCTGGTAGGGATGAGAGAGCTAGGGGAAATTCGGAAGACCTTTACAAAAGAAGAAAAGGTAGACCTGATGCATATTGCGATTTGCCGCCTATTTTCCCAATCTGGATACTACCAATTGAGTCATGTTGACCAGGATGGGTGGCCACATTGGGACTTGGTCAAACCCCTCCCCAATAGAGATATCTTTTCCCAGGAATACCTCCTAAAAGAGCACATATTAGCCTATTTCGAAGCTGAAGAGATATTTGAGTAAATGGTCCACAGATAGATAGTCCATAGTCCAAAGTAACCTTTGATAGAAGAGTCCGTGGTAAGGTAGTCGGTAGTCCGTAGTAACCTTTGATACAAGATCAAAGTACAACTAAACCTCAAACTTTTGCCCCTTTTTAAGGGGTTGGGGTTCCTTCCCTCAAACCTACTGTTTAAATCCCAATAGTTTCACCTGTAAATACATGGCCGTGGAATTGTAGGATTCCCAGTCTTGGACCTTTCCTGCCCTTATCCATAAGGGGACCGGTAGATTTTTCTCGACATTTACTTCCATTCTACATAGGTAACTATGGCCTGCAGGATTTACTCGAGCAAACTCAGGGAGGAAAGGATAAGACAAATTGAAAGGTTCCCTGGAAAATTTTGTTCCAGCAAAATCGGCTTGGAAAGATTTATTTGTACTATCTTCCTTTAGGAAAGAAAATTTCTTAAAATCGGAGGGATTAGAAAGATCTGAGGCTTTTGTAAGTATAAATAGGGTTTCGGGAGAAAATTGAAGGTCTTGAGCCCTCAAGCCCCATACCCCTATAAAGTAGAAATATCCAAACAGAAGTAGGAAGTTTATTTTTCT
>JBCCTX010000028.1:0-40244 GCA_039197765.1 Bacteroidota bacterium | reverse complement strand
TATCGGAGTTACTCCATGATTCTATGATGGGTTTTGGAATTCAAACGACCTGGCCTTTTCACAACATTATTACCTCCTTGCTAAGAATCCCCCTGGACCATTGTTTTCACTCCCATGAATTGATCACAGTAAATCGGGTATCCATGCCTTCCAAAGGTTCAAATCACAGGCCTGTAGTAGTTCAGTTACAAATAAAGGAGGAAAACTGAGTCTACATGTACTTACTTCAACACATACCTCGTTGACTTAAAGCGCCCAGACTTTTTCAATATCCCCCACTCCACCAATTCATTCAAATCCCGTGTGGCAGTAGCAGGCGAAGTGTGGGTAATGGCCAGATAGTTTTTGGCACTAAGTCCCCCTTTAAAGCCCTCTGCCCCCGCATCAAAAAGCCTAAGTAGAACCTTTTCCTGTCTTTTATTGAGCTGAGAAGCATATTCGTAAAAGACGTGGATCTTCTTGAGCAGTACCTCCAATTCCCGAGTGGTCAACTCAATGGCCTCTAGAATAAGCTGGGAAAAATACAACAACCAATCCGTAATTTCATTGCTAAGGCTTGCCCAATGAAGTGCATGGTAATAGGCTTTTCGCTTGGCTTGAATCGCCTTTGAAAAAAGAATGAAAGTAGGTCTACCCAAATCTTGAGCCAATGATTTTTCGACTAAGGCACGGCCAATTCTACCATTCCCATCTTCAAAGGGGTGAACCGTTTCGAAATATAAATGGCATATACCTGACCTTACCAAAATGGGAAGTTCTGACTGTGATTCGTTAAACCAGTTAATGAATCCTTCCATTTCATCCTGCACCTGATGAGAAGGGGGAGCTTCAAAAAAAACGGTTCGTTTATCAAATCTACCCGAAACAATTTGCATCGGCTCTGCATGGGTTCGATAAGCACCAATTTGTTCTACATCTCGGCGCCCATTCATTAGCATACTGTGCCACTCAAAGAGCATTTCCTGTGTTAGGGCTTCACCAAAACTTTTATATATAGAAACCATCATTTCTGCTACGCCATATTCCTTAGGATAATTTCTCATCCTGGGAGCTTGTAACCCAAAGTGCCTTCTTATGGAGGATTGGATGGAATCCCTGTCCAAAATCTCTCCTTCAATCTCTGAGGTTTTATAGGCTTCTTCGGAGAGAAATTTAATCGTAAACTCGTCCCAATCTTCAGACTTAATTCCCTTCTCGATTCCAAGAACAATCCCATTATTTTGATGGAATTGCATTTCGAAGTCCTCCAATTTTCCATGATCATATCGAAAATTTGGCCAATCCGCCAATTGCCAATTGTAGTTCCTAGCCATTTTGAGGCATATTTACGTTATTTATTCCTCAAATATACCTGTTTTTTGAAGAGTATTTTCCAAAATATCCCTCATTCTCTTTTTCTCAGGTTGAGAAAAAAAGGATACCCCAATAGGAAATCCATCCTCTATCTAGAGCATTATTAAGAATTTAACATTTCAGTGCTAAAAAATTAGCATCCTTTTTTGCATTTCCAATTAAATTCTCTTTCTTAGAAAAATGCGAAAAAATTAGCACTATGGCTTCCAAACCCAACTACCAGGACCTCAGCAAGCGTGAGCGGCAAATCATGAACATTCTCCACAAAATTGGAGAAGGCAGTGTTTCGGAGGTATTAGAGCAACTTCCCGATCCTCCCAAGGCAGGATATAGTTCCATTAGAGCAATCATGGGCATTCTGCGGAAAAAAGGATTCCTGGCTTACCGCAAAGTGGGAGCTAAATACGTTTACTACCCCACAACTAAGTTGGATAAGGCGCAAAAAAGCGCCCTGAACCAGGTGATGAAAACTTTCTTTGAGGGTTCTGCTCCCAAAGTGGTCTCTACCTTATTGGGGATGTCCCCAGAAAAACTCTCTGAGGATGAACTCGACGAAATTGCCAAAATGATTGAAGAAGCAAAAAAAAGAAAAAAGTCTCATTAACATGAACACCTTATTCTTCATAAATCTCCTTTGGAAGTCAACTCTAATCCTTTCCTTGTTGATTTCCCTATCATACCTAGCTCGGAAAGTAAGTGCAATTACCCGCTATCATATGATGAGAATTGGATTCTTGGGATTACTCGTTCTCCCTCTAGTTATTTTTGTATTTCCCTCTGTCAAAATCAGCTTTTACTCCCTTAAAAATGATAATTTTTCCCTCTATTCTGCACCTGATCCCAGCAAAGACTACTTCTCATCGGGAGAAACGATGTCAAGTGACTTTCATAATAAAATGCTTCCGAGCGAGACGAAGCCCCCTATTCATTTCCCTCAAAACTCAGAGGTGTTTCTATCATTTCCTCCTCCTTTTGATACCACTTCCCTTTCCACATGGGAGTTTTACCTTAATATATTCTGGGGAATCCTCTTTATAGGCGGAATCTTGAGAACCTACCTTGCCATTGAAAAGGTACAAAGACTGGTCAACTCCTCTCAAAAGCCATTGGACCCAAAAGGTAAATGGAGTCATATGCTCTTTTCCCTAAAATCGCGTTTAAAGATTCGTCAACCTGTGCAATTACGCATTAGTGAGCAGGTTCAAATTCCTATGGCTGCTGGCTTGTCTAAGCCAGTTATACTTTTGCCGACTCATTCGGAGGAGTGGTTGGAAGAGGAAAAAGAGATGATCTTGCTCCATGAATTGATTCACATACAACACAAAGATTACTTATTTAATGGGCTAATAAGCCTGGTACAAGCCGTGTATTGGTTTCATCCATTGGTTTGGTGGGCAACATATCTATATCAGAAGGAGCAGGAGTTAGCCTGCGACGAAAGATTACTCTCACAAGGCTATGACCCAGTCCGATATGCAGAACACCTACTATGTGCTGCATGGAAAGTGAATTTCTCCATTACCCAAAATTTTGCCCCTACCTTTTCTCTTAAGCAGTCTTCTACCTTCTCTCAAAGAGTAGAATCCATCTTAAATTTCCAGGAAGATGGCTACAAGCATTCTCCATTAAAACTAATTGGGCTCTCGCTGATTATCTTTTGCTTAGCGGGGTGTTTTCAATTGGGTGAGAAGTCAGAATTATCGGGAAGGGAGGCTCCAACTACTTATCTCCTACCCCAGCAATTAGCACAAGGAAGTGTAGAAGCGCAATTGAAAGCAATATGGGCCCTAGGGGAAGCCGAAAGAACGGAGGCTGCCCCGCTTCTGATTCCTCTTTTAAACCATGAAAATCCGGAAATAAGAGGGGTTGCTGCTTGGGCATTAGGGGAAATTAAGCATCCCCAATCACTTGATCCCTTAGTGGATGCATTAGATGAATCGGATCTCTACGCAAAAGAAATGATCATTAGGTCTATCGGAGAATTTGAATCTGTTTCAACCATCTCCCTATTGGCAAAAACCCTACAGGATCCCCACACAAGTATTCGAACAGCAGGTATCTGGTCTCTTGGTGAGATTGCTAGCCAGGAAACGATTCCCTTAATTCAAAAAGGTACCCAGGATGCGAGTCCCGAAGTAAGGCAGGCTGCCATCAATGTGCTGGGGTATCGGTTGTTTCCAACGTGCTTACCTAGTTTAGTCCAAAGTCTTCAAGATGAAAATCATACGGTCCGGATGAGCGCGATTCGGACCCTAGCACATTATCCGAGTGCAGACGCTATAAACGGACTTGTGGGTATACTAGATGACCCACATCCCGAGATCCGCCGTGAAGCTGTCATAGCCTTGAGTAAAATTGGCGATTCAGAAGTAATCCAGACTTTAATCCCCATGATGAGAGACCCCTCACATGCTGTTCGGGAGGAGGTTATCAATGCATTAGACGAAATTAATATTTAACCCCAATAACCATGATCCTCATTTTCATTTTATCTAAAAGTGCTAAAAATTTAGCATTTATTGGAATCCTCTTCCTATTTTTTACGTCCTCTCTTCGGGGTCAGAACAAACGTATTTTTCTTCCAGAACAAAGCACAGAATTAGAGATTTCAGATACAGATCTGGAGAAAGAATGGAATAAGATTTCGCCCATTTCTGGGTTCATCAACCACTTCCCAGTCGATTCAGGATTAGCCATCAGGCAGGTGGCCGTAAAAATCAGGCATGAACCACAAACCTTAGTCATAAGGGTAGACATACCTCATCCATCTTCAGAATTTGTAATACAAAGCATGAAAAGGGACAATACGCAGGGTATATGGGGAAGTGATGCATTTGCCGTTATCCTAGACCCCATGAACAAAAAAACCAATGGATTCTTTTTTGGCGTAAACGCACGCGGAGCTCAAATGGAAGGATTGATTTCTATGCAAGGAAATGGAGTGGACTTTGATACCAACTGGGACAACCGCTGGAGTTCGGAAGTCAAAAGCACTTCAGAAGGGTGGAGCTTAACCCTTGGAATTCCCTTTAAAACCCTTCGCTTTCAAGTCCATCAAAAAATCTGGGGCATCAATTTTATTCATATAAATGCCAGTGAGAATATCCGGTCAGTATGGAACCCTGTACCTGTAAATATCAATGTGCTAGATTTGGGGTTTACAGGTAGCTTAGTTTGGGAAAAGCCCCCCGGAATAAACAATCAAAAGCTCAGTGTCATTCCCTACCTAGCTAGTGGGGTAAACCAAAATTATCTTTCAGAAGGCAAACCACAAGGCGATTTTGCTGTGGGTACAGACGCCAAAATCGGAATTAGTTCTTCTTTGAACTTGGATTTGACCCTCAATCCAGATTTTTCTCAGGTAGATGTTGATAGGCAAGTAACCAACCTGACTAGGTTTAATTTATTCTTCCCAGAAAGGAGAAATTTCTTCCTGGAGAATAGCGATTTGTTTTCCCAATTTGGGAGATTTGATGTGCGGCCATTTTTTTCAAGAAGAATCGGATTAAACGAGGGGGTTCCTATCCCTATCTTATTTGGTGCAAGGTTAAGTGGGAACCTGAGTGCAGGTTCGAGGATAGGCCTCATGAACGTCCAAACGAAAGCCATGGATGAGTTAACCGCTCAAAATTACGCTGTGCTTTCCTTTCAACAACGATTTTTTAGTCGTTCTTCCTTAAAGGGGATATTTGTCAATCGGCAGGGAGAAGAAAACTCGGATTTTAATCGAGTTGCAGGCCTGGAGGTAAATTACTTGTCCAAAAATGGTAAGTGGAATAGTGAAGCACAGTACTACCGATCCTTTCAGCCAGCAACCTTATCTAACCAGTCTTACTTTGCGGGCACTTTCCAATTCAATACACGTGCCTTAAACGGAGGCATTATTGTCAAACGGCTGGAAGATAATTTTCAGGCAGATGTAGGCTTTACCCCAAGGTTATTTAATTACGATCCCCTTAGGGATGCAATCATTCGACATGGATATACCGAAATTTATGGCGGAATTGAATGGGCCTTATACCCCGATAATAAGCAAACCCTCACTTTTCATGGGCCTGAGTTGGAAAATGTCCACTATTTGAACAATGATGGAAGCCTGAATGAAAGAAATACAGCCTTTAGCTATGAATTCGATTTTGCCAATCAAAGTCAGTTTGATTTGGGGATCAGTCAATTTGAATTAAACCTGCGGTATCCACTAGCATTATTGGGCGATGAATTTGAGCCACTTCCCGCACAACGATATTTATACAATAGTTTCTTTCTAGATTATGATTCTGATCCCAGAAAAAGCTGGGCCTACGGTGCCGTTATTGACTATGGAACCTTTTACAATGGAAAGCGATTGTCCATGAATAGCTATATCAATTACCGCGACCAACCATGGGGAAACTTTGGGTTTCGGATCAATTATAATAGGGTAATCCTTCCTAGTCCCTATGGAAAGGCTAATTTATTGTTAGTAGGGACTCAAGTCGAAATCGCCTTCTCGAATCGCATGTTCTGGACTACCTTTTTACAATACAACACCCAAAGTGAGAATTTCAATATCAATAGTCGCTTCCAGTGGCGTTTCAAACCCATGTCAGACTTATTTATCGTGTATAGCGACAACTATACGACAGATGATTTGTCGGTTACACAACGAGGAATTGTATTGAAACTTACTTATTGGATCAATATCTGAGGAAAAGCCTCAGAGTAGATTTAATCCCTGAAAATGAAAAGATAATCTAGGTTTATGGAGTGCGAAAGACCAGGTCCATCTATGGAAAATCAGCGTACTTCTGGGTATAAAAAAGCAGCTGGAAAGCAATCTGTTCCTCTCAATCCAACTTCAGTACTGCATGGAAGGCACTCTGAGGAACCTCTACTGACCCCACTTGGCGCATGCGCTTTTTACCCGCCTTTTGCTTTTCCAACAGCTTACGCTTACGCGTAATATCCCCTCCGTAACACTTTGCCGTTACGTCTTTTCGCATAGCCTTGACTGTCTCTCTTGCAATGACTTTAGAACCAATTGCAGCTTGGATAGCTACCTCATACTGTTGCCTCGGAATAAGTTCCTTGAGTTTTTTACAGATAGACTTACCAAACTCAAAGGCTTTATCTCGGTGAATGAGAGAGGAAAGGGCATCTACCTGATCTCCGTTGAGTAGGATATCCAACTTAGCCAATTTGGATGCGCGAAAGCCCATGAGTTCATAATCAAAGGAGGCATATCCACGCGAGATCGTCTTGAGCTTGTCGAAAAAGTCAAACACTACCTCTGCCAAAGGCAGTTCGAAGGAAAGTTCTACGCGATCTGTGGTGAGAAAAACTTGGTTAACAAAAATCCCACGTTTTTCCATACACAACTCCATGACCTTTCCCAGGTAATCCACCTTAGTAATAATCTGAGCCTTGATGAAGGGCTCCAATAGGGAAGAAATTTTATTCGCAGGAGGAAGATCAGAAGGGGAATTAATGGGTACAAGCTCTTCATTGGTAAGCTCTGCCTTAAAGCCCACATTGGGAACCGTTGTGATTACCGACATGTTAAATTCCCGTTCCAATCGTTCTTGGACGATTTCCATGTGGAGCATGCCGAGGAAACCTGCCCGAAATCCATAGCCTAAAGCTGCGGAGGTTTCAGGCTGATACACAAGGGAGGCATCGTTTAGTTTAAGTTTGTCTAAAGAATCTCTTAGGTCTTCAAAATCTTCAGAATCCACAGGATAAATACCGGCGAAAACCATGGGCTTCACTTCCTGAAAGCCCTGTATAGCTGATTCTGAAGGATTATCCCTCAAGGTTATAGTGTCCCCAACCTTTACTTCTTGAAGATTTTTGATGCCTGCTACCATATACCCGACACTTCCCGTCTCTACAGATTCTACTGGGAATTGGTCTAAGCGAAGAATCCCAACTTCAGATACTTCATACTCAGCCTCTGTGGCGAGGAATTTCACCCAATCCCCTTTATTAATTTTACCATCGAAAACGCGGAAATAAACGATGGTTCCTCGATAAGGATTAAAAACAGAATCAAATACCAAGGCCTTTAGTTTTCCCTTCACATCGCCTTCAGGAGGGGGGATAATGTCGACAATTCGCTTGAGAATATCGTCTATTCCAATCCCTTCTTTTGCACTAGCTAGAATAATTTCCTCTCTATCACAGCCGATCAAGTCAATGATTTCGTCTCCTACTTCTTCCACCCGTGCACTGGGGAGGTCTATTTTATTAATTACTGGGATAATTTCGAGGTCATGCTCTAAAGCGAGGTACAGGTTAGAGATGGTTTGGGCCTCTATTCCCTGAGCTGCATCAACTATTAGCAAAGCTCCTTCGCAAGCAGTAATGGCTCTAGAAACCTCGTAGGAAAAATCAACATGTCCAGGTGTATCAATCAGGTTGAGGGTGTAGATATTTCCCGAGCGCTCATAATTCATTTGTATGGCATGGGACTTAATGGTAATCCCCTTTTCCCGCTCGAGATCCATACTATCAAGGACCTGATCCATCATCTCCCTTTGGGTAAGGGTCTGGGTGCGCTCAAGCATCCTATCTGCTAGGGTACTCTTCCCGTGATCAATATGAGCGATTATACAGAAATTCCTGAGATGGTCCATAAATGTGATCCCCGATAGACGAGACAAATTCTCTTTATCCTTTGATTAATACACAACTTAGAACGCAAAAGTACGGGGAAAGTTCTTGAAAAAAAATGGCTTTACTGTTTAAATTCCATCCTTAATCATCCTTTCTTTCAATCCCGTATTTATCCATTTTATTGTACAAATGGCTGCGCTGAATCCCGATGGCTTCCGCCGTTTTGGAAATATTCCAGTTGTGTTGTTCCAGCTTTTTGATGATAAACTCTCGCTCTATATGGTCTTTGAAATCCTGAAACTTATCAAAGTCTTCATAGACTGTTTGGGACCTGGAGGATTTCCTGTGGGGAACTGCAAAGTCCAGCACATCCTGCTCTTTGATTTTTCCATTACTCATGATGATCAAGCGTTCAATCACATTGTGAAGTTCTCGGACATTCCCTGTCCATTCTAAACGCCTCAATGCGGAAAGAGCCTCTGGTTCAATTTCTGTTTCTGGCATACCATATTCATCAGCAATTTCCTGGAGGAAGGACTCAACAAGCAAAGGAATATCTTCTCTACGGTCCTTTAAATCAGGAACGTGAACGAGGATCACACTAAGGCGATGGTAAAGGTCCTCACGGAAGTTTCCTTCCTCAATCTCTTCCAAAAGATCCTTATTGGTTGCTGCGATAATACGTACATCTACCGTAATCTGCTTATCACTACCAATTTTGGTAATTTTGTTCTCCTGCAAGGCCCGCAACACCTTTGCTTGAGCGGAAAGGCTCATATCTCCTACCTCATCCAAAAATAAGGTCCCACCATTTGCTTGCTCGAATTTTCCGATTCGCTGCTTATGCGCTCCCGTGAAGGAGCCTTTTTCATGTCCAAACAATTCGCTTTCAATCAACTCCGAAGGAATTGCAGCACAGTTAACTTCTATTAGCGGACCATTTGATCGGTGACTTTTTTCATGAATCCATCTGGCTACTAGTTCTTTACCCGTCCCGTTACTTCCTGTAACCAATACCCGAGCCTCGGTTGGTGCCACTCGATTGATCGTCTCCTGGATTTTCTCCATGACGGCGGACCGTCCGATAATTTCACGCGTTTTGGATATTTTCCGCTTGAGGATTTTGGTTTCCTCTACTAGGTGAGATTTATCCATTGCATTTCGAATGGATACTAGCAACCGGTTGAGATCCGGTGGCTTTTCGATGAAATCAAAGGCTCCTTTTTTGGTAGCCTCTACCGCCGTTTCAATGGTTCCATGCCCGGAGATCATGATAAATTGTGTACCAGGCTTCGTTTTGGTGCCCTTCTCCAGGACTTCCATCCCATCTACCTTAGGCATTTTGATGTCGCAGAGCACTACATCATACTCGTCTGAGGTTAGCTTCTTAAGGCCTTCCTCTCCATTTGAGGCAGTATCTGATTCATAATTTTCGTATTCGAGAATTTCCTGAAGGGTATCGCGTATTACCTCTTCATCGTCTATGATTAGAATTTTAGCCATTGGCGCTGTATCTTTTAATATACAAAACTACACAGGACTGGATAACTTTACAAACAGCCTGTCATATTTTCACTACATTCACCTGTAGCAAAATTTCGACAATTGGAAGTAAAAAGAGGCCAGAAGCAGAAGCCTGAGAAAGGATAGAATAAGGGTATTTAATGAAATGATTTTCAATTGTTTCACGGTATCTCACTTATCCTTCCAAGGCGGTCCGTTCTCCCTGTTCTACCTAAAAAAAGTACTCTACATCAAAGGATAAATACCGAGGTCGAATAATGATGTCATTACCCGTATTCTTCTTCTTGTTAATATTGGTAAGTCCTTGATGCCAAGTGATACCCAACCCTAAGGTCCCAAAGGAAGTTTCCCAGTCTATGCCAGGGCCTACAACGAAGGAAAGGGCTAAGTCTCTGACGCGTCCTCCTCCTCTGAGTTCGCCACTACCAGGATCGGCTTCAAAGGGGTGAGAACCTGTATAAGAATTTCTGTAGCCAATATTGATATCCATGGAGAGGCCAAAAAAGCCTTTAATGAAAAAATCTGACCCAATTTCATTAGACCTTAAAAGAGCGGTAAAAGGGATTTCCAAGCTGGTGACCCGAATACTTTGCTCACTCGTGGGAAGGGTATCGCGAGAAAAAGTTTCATCCCAACCCTTATTTACAATGGTTATTCCCGTGTGGAACCCATAGTTCTCCGACAATAAATTGTCCATAACGAGTCCATACACCCAACCGATTTTGGGGCTCGATTCCCGGTTGTCCAGGCTATTACCGTCATCGTCCGTAAGAGAGGCAAATCCTATTAGCGGATTGAGTTTGAAGCCAATTTTGACATCTTGTGCAACAAGAATGCTATGAGAAAATAGCAGGCAAAAAGAAATAATTACTAATCTTTGCATGTGTAGAGTATTTTTCAGTGAATATAGCAAATTCCGAATAAGGTATGGTTTTGGTATGTGAAGGAATAAATTGCGCCTCCTTTATGAAATTTAAATACGTTTTGTTTGTTATGATGTATGCCGTTTTGACGTCGTGCAACACACAAAGTGACAGGCAATTTGACAACATTTCCCTTGATTTAGATATAAAGCGTTTGGATATCGGTATGTATCAATGTGCAGGGAAAATTAGGTCGGACTCGACACTTAATCTGTTTGAGACGTATCAGGAGTTTTTTCAGGAAGATCGGGAATATTACATAGAATCTTTAGGTATTCCTGTAAATCGGATGCGAGAGGGCCAGGTAGATAGTTTACTGGCTAGAACCCTTATTCCACTGGTTGCAGATTCTAGTATGTACCAGTTGTTGGATACCATCCAACAAGTATTTCCCGCAGATTATCCCTTTGAACAGCAAATGCTCCCGCTCCTAAAACGTCTAGTAGGCTATTTAGGAGAAGACTCACTCGAAATCCCTCCTTTTAGGATGTTTGCCAATGGCTTTGTGCCTAAAGGAGATAGTCGATCTATAGACCAACTGCAGGTCCTTCCCTCCTACTACGGAATTGGCTTGCACTACTTTCTGGGCAAGGGATATCCCTTTTATCCAGCCAATGTTCCGGTATATATTCGGAAGAGATTCGACAAAATTTATTTACCTGTTTTGGTGGCATCTTCTATTTCGGAGGGTATGGTTCCAGAAGTAAACCCCAGGTCTCAACCTACCTTAATCGATCACATGGTCCGAAAAGGAATTGCCCAATTTTTTTTAGACAAGCTTCTTCCAGATACACCAGACTCCTTAAAGTTTTTCTACACATCTGAACAAATGGCCTGGGCAGAGCGCTTTGAACCTGCTTTATTCAAAGAAATTATCCCGGATCTGTACAGCACAGACTACCTTCAATACCGAGACTATTTGGAAGAGAGACCTTTTAGCGCCCAAATATCGCAGGAGGCCCCTCCTAGGATTGGTCAATTTCTTGGATGGAAGATCGTACGTGCATATATAGAAGAAAATCCTTCTATCTCTTTGGCAGAACTCATAGCCTCTCAAGACTATACGGGCATATTTAAATCAGCAAAATATCGACCCTAGAAAAATGGGAATTCTATTGAGTTTAGAATAAAAAAGCTATATATTTGCACACCCATTTAGAATAGGAAAGAAATCATGGCTAAAGTATTCACCAGAAAGAAATTGAGGTTGCGCGCAAGGGCCAAAAGGAGAAGATGGAACCTGAAGACCAACCCACAAACGAAAGGAGTAAAAGTCACTCCTGCAATGAAGAATCATGCAGTTATAAAGTCTTTAGAGGAAAAGCTGCAAAATTTATCTAGTGCCGAGGCTTCAGAGGCCTAATTATTTCCTGGTCTCAACTGGGGTGGACGAAAGGGTTTCAGGATCTTCTATTCCCTCTATGGGTAGCAACATGTTAACGGTAGTTCCTTGTCCCTCTACACTCTCAATTGTTAGTTTTCCGCGGTGTTGCTCAACTATTCCTTTAGAGATGGAAAGCCCTAATCCCGTACCTTCCCCCACATCCTTCGTGGTATAAAATGGGTCAAAAATATAGGGCAATATTTCTTTGGGTATTCCCTTCCCATTATCCTCAATTTTTATCAGTACAGCCCCATTTGAAAGATTCGCTGGAAGTTCCTCTGAGGAAGGAAGCGAAGTCTCAATTAAGACATGGGTAGAATCTGCTTGAATAGCATTTGAAAGGAGATTCATGAATACCTGATTCAGTTTCCCAGGAAGACATACGAGTAAAGGAAGGGTAGCATATTGCTTCACAATTTCTACCTCATCCGTTTTGTGCTTCAGCAATGCTAGCGTAGAATCTAATCCCTGATGAATATCAAAGGGTTTGGGAGAAAGCTCATCCATCCGGACAAAATTTCGCAACTCTTTCACAATTTCAGCTGTGCGAGAAGCTCCCTCTTCGATACCTTCTAAAAGGAGCTGAATTTCCTCCTTTACAAAGGCTAAATCCAAACGTTTTTTCTCTTGTTCTATCTTTAAAAATTGAGCTTCAAGTCCCTGGCGCACGACTTCATCCTCGTAAGAGTCTAATATGGAAAGTAAATCTTCCATGTCTCTTCTTAGGGGAATTACATTCCCTGAAATAAAATTGACGGGGTTATTGATCTCATGGGCTACACCCGCTGTTAATTGCCCCAGAGAGGCCATTTTCTCAGACTCTACCAACTGAAGCTGAGCAGATTTGAGTTGATCATACGCAAGTTTTAACTTCTTATTTATTCGTTTTTGATAGCTAAAAAGGATGTATAGGAGTAAGGATAAAGAAATAATCGCTGCAAGCCCTATGACAAAATAACTGATTTGGTTTCTCTTCTCTCGCAAGGCAAATTCCTTCTCTTCTAACATTAAGCTATCCAATCTACTTTCGAACCTCAATTTCTTTATTTCTGCTTGATTTTTATTGATAAACTCTGCCGCCACTATCGAATCTTCCCACTTTCGTTTGAGGGAGGCTTCTAACCTAGCCAGTTGCTTAGATACAGATAAATTTGCGGGAACCTTTTTGCGGGGATTGGAGCTTCTTGTGGTAGGTTTCAAGCCCTCAGCAAATTCATCGTATAAGGGCGTAGAGGTCTTCACATCTAGGGGTTTGGGTTTACCTATTTCTACAGGGCGAATCAATGCTGAGCGGGTATCCTCCACGTTTTCTGAAGAGGTTTCTCCTTCTTCATAGGAGAACTCCTCATCAGCGATCCGAGCCTGTCGATTAGACTCAGCCACTTTTCGAGCTTCCTCGTACTTACCCAAATCCATGTAGATGGACGTGAGCTTTGTCTGGAATTCAAGGACTAGGAGAGAATCGTCAAGTTTATCTGCATATTGTAACGCCTCTAAATAATATTGGCCTGCTTCGGCCTTACGATTTTCCCCGAGGCTCTGACGGGCTTTGCTTTCAGCATTTTGCATGAATTTTCGGGTAACTTCATCTTCTACCTTGCCGAACTCCGGAGCCACCTTTCGCTTGAATTCCCGGTTGACAGAATGTAAAAATCGCCCCAAGCCCTTTTTTTCTGAAGAAAGCCGATAGTCAATTTCTTGCTGTAATTGATTGAACTCTGCATATATAACCATATCATCCAAGGATAGGGCAAGTTCAGAGCCTTTATTTGCGTAGCGGTTCGCCTCCTTGTATTCTTCCTGAATTACTAGAGACTGTGCACAGATGAGATAGGCTTTCAATTCATACTTCATTACCTCATTGCGGGGTAAAGGGGTCAGATCATCTGGCGTCAAATACCCATTGGCTCGAATTTTATCTATTTCATAAAGTACTTCTTCTGCTTTTTGGGTAGACCGATAAGAGGAGTTTTCAAGTAAATTGTTTGCTTCTTGTATGCGTAACTCCAAAAGTTCTAAGGGAGTAGGCGCCTCGGATTCCTGCCCATAAACACCGATGGGACCCATCCCAATCAGGCTTAAAAGGCACAGCACGAACGTGAAAAAGAGTTGTTTCATTGTTCCTCACTAAAGATAAATTCACCCATTATAGGAAAATGATCCGAGATATCTGCCGAAATAACCTCATGAGAAAGTGTTTTCATGGTTGGGGATACAAATAAGTAGTCTATTCGCATGCCCAAGGGTCCCCAAATCTCAAAGGTCGCACCATATCCTGAACCAGCTTTCATAAAGCTATCTTCGTATTTTGTGCTGAATAAAGAAACTATATAGGAATGAGGCAGAGAATTTAGGTCCCCAGCCAGAATAAATGGGATTGAATGTTTGTCGGCGTGTGCTAAGATAAGATCAGCTTGCTCCTTTTGCTCGGGGATAATGGAGGCTGCTTTTTGGTACACGGTCTTCAAGAAGGGTTTCCATTTTCCCGATTCGGGGACTTTGCTTTCAAATTGGAATGAAGCGAGGTGAACGTTGTATACCCCTAGTGGGCCTTGGGGAGTCTGCAGCTTCACCCAAAATCCATAGTTGGCTGTTTTGGCTGTAAAAAATAGCCTTTCAACTGCTAAGATGGGATATTTGGAAAGAATCGCTCCCCCCACATTACCATTTCCGGTAACAATGGTATCATTGGGAAGCCCTGAAAGTTGGGAAAGCGCTTCTAAAGCCAATTGGTTTTTGTCCTTCAGGGGTCCATTGAAGAATTCTTGGAAGCATACGATATCTGGATCAAGCTTAGCTACTAGGCTACCAATAGAATCTATGTATTGATCAGGCGTATATCTGAAGCTCTGAACATTATAGGAAAGCATTTTTACATCTGCTGGTCCCTCTTCTGCAGATAGATCCATTCGGTATTCCTTCATGAGGATATAAGCACAGGCCAAAAAACAAACCAATGCCACCAGACGCGTCTTCCAATAAGAATTTGATAGGATAAGCAGAATAAGGAAATGAAGGGGAGCGAAATACTGGGCCCCTAACGGGAGAAACTGGACAGCGGGTAGCCACTCGGTAGAAATAAAAGGGGCACCTACTGCAAGCAAACTAATCAGGATTACAGGAAGATACAGAAGAAAAAAAAGACCAAATAAAAAACGTTTAATCATCTTCTTTTTGGCTGGAGGCCTTGAACAACAATTCTTTTTCTTCCCGGCTTAAACTTTCATATCCCTTTTCGGATATCTTATCTAGGAGTCCATCTATTATTTCCTGAGGAATTTTCCCTTTACTCTTCTGAGATTGACTTTTACGAGATTCATCCGCCTTGGGCGTATACCTGCCTCCATATTTTACCCGCATTCTGGAGGAACTCGTGCTACTACGTGAGGTATTGTCTTGATAATAGGACCAAACAAGCTCTGGAATATCTGTTCCTCGCTTATACATGTATATATGGAAATACCCTAGTAATGCTGCTATGGCGACAGCTACACCTAGGGGTGAGAATGCAGCTCCCATAAACTCAATAAGCACTAAGATTAACACAACCCATTTTATAGCAACTTGGCCAAATAAAAACAATTGAATCTTGAAATCTGGGAGAAAGCTAGCACAAGCTACTGCAAGAAAAATCATAATTGGGCTAATTCCAGAAATGTATTGAAAGGCTGATAGCCCTTCACCCGGCTGAGTACCATTCATGAATATCAAAGCCCAAGTAAGTACCGTCAATAATCCAATAATAGGGGAAGCCAAAATCAACACTCTTTTTGCTGCCAAGTCCCCCAATAGTTGTTGATAAATTTGACAAAATAGCCATACAAATGCCCCATCTATCAATATTCTCAATATGTTCAGGCTACTAATTTCCCAGAAAAAGGTATAGGTGAGTAAAGTCCACGGTTTGAAGATAAAGTCGCGGATTTGTGCGGGCAAAATGAGGTAGGACAGAACTGTTTCAAAGGTTCCTTCAGCAGAACCCGTTGCCTGAATAGCCATCCACAAGAGTCCTTGGGTAACAAGGCCTCCCAAAATAAATAACATTAGCCAGCCCGCAGTTTTATAGGTGGCTAAAAACGATTTGATTTGTTGAGTCAATTCCATTTTTCCATCCTTGCTATACAATTTGGGTATTTGGGGTCAAAACCAACATCTAGTTTCAAAGCTTTTAAACCTATTTGCCGCTCGATTGCTTTTTCTTTGAGAACTTACGAAAAGTGCTACTTATTGTAGAAAAGGAATCCATTTTCTCAGGTAAAAATACGAAATAGCAGCTACCATCCCGGCTAAGTGCCCAAAATGAGAAATGTTTCCTCCCATAGGTCTTCCCATATATGCCTGAACCACCATAAACAGGGACAAAGCACCAATTCCAATTACAAACCACCGCGCTTCTATTGGAAATAGAAAATAAAAGTAAAATTTCTCTCGAGGAAAAAACAAAGCGAAGGCAACCATTACACCATAAATGGCTCCAGAAGCCCCTACCACAGCATGGTAATCTGGATCGAGGAAGGTAATTAGCAATCCCCCAATAACTCCACAAAAAAGATAAAACTTGAGAAACCTCTCACTCCCTAGGACCATCTCAACTGTTGGGCCGATCAAGACGAATATGAACATGTTAAAGAATATGTGCATGATACCGCCATGATTGAAAAAGTGCGTAACAATTTGAACAGGTTCAAAGAAGTGAGCACTACTCGGCGAATGAGCGATGATCGTGTCTAATTTAAACAAGGCAAAATAATGTCCTATCTTTTCCGCCATGCCGGGGAGGTTCATAATGACAAAGATGCCTATGTTTACAAAAAGTATATTCTTTACTATGGGTGTCAGTCTATTAAGCATATTCTCTTTGAATCTTTGAATACCTACTGGAAGTTAAACAAAATATGCTTCCAGTTCTACTGCTGAAATAACCTTAAAGGTAGGCTTGCCGTTGGGGGCATGTGCAGGAACCTCACACGCAAACAAATCCTCGACAATCTTCTTCATTTCTATCTTACTCAATTTTTGGTTGGAAGTTACACTACTTTGCTTTGCAACGGTTTTAGCAAGCTGATGGTGAAGCTTTTCTTTTATCCTTGTCATCCCAAGCTCTTTAATTTCAGAAAGAATATGATCGAAGACTTCGCGTATTTTACTAAGCTGGACTTCAACAGGGGTTCCATATACTATCAGGCTGTCCTTCCCAAATTCCTTAATTTCAAACCCTATTTGCCCCAGTAATGTTTGCACTTCTTTTAATAGTTCTAATTCGGAGGGACGGAGCTCCAGCGTTTGAGGGAATAATAACTGCTGACTGGGAAGGGGTTTTCCCTGGATGGCTTTTAGGAAATATTCATATAAAATTCTCCTATGCGCTAAGTGTTGATTGATTATGTAGAACCTCTCTTCTTTTTGAGCAAAGATATACGTATGCTGAAACTGATTGAGAATTTCTATGTTTTCTGCTGATTCAGGGATGGATAAAGAAAAAAGTGAAGAATCGAAGGCTTCTTCTTCAGAAGGCTTTGGCGTCTTTGGTGGACGATAGAGATTATCCCATTGGGATTTTAACGGAATAGGAGAATCAGAAGAAGGACTTGTATAAGAGCTTACTGTTAGATTCTTTTCCGAAGGGGTCGCCATAGGAGAATTATAGATCTCTTGCTGCAGGGAATTATCTGAAAAATTAAATTCTGGGGTACTGTGAGCTTCTGCTAGCGCACGGGTAATAATGCTTTGAAGGAGAAAATACAAGGTTTTCTCATCATCAAACTTTACTTCTGTTTTGGTAGGGTGAATATTAATATCGACATGTTTCGGGTCGATTTCTAAGAATATGCAGTAAAAGGGGTGATTATTTTCTGGAATATAGTCTTCAAATGCAGAATATATCGCGTGATTGAGGTAGTTACTTTTAATAAACCGATTATTCACAAAGAAGAACTGTTCTCCCCTATTTTTCCTATACACATTCGTTTTCCCTATATATCCCGAAATTTTCACATAGCCCGTTATTTCCTCTACATAGATTAACTTTTGATCAAAGTCTCTCCCAAAAATATCTGCGATGCGCTCCATCAAGTTTTGGGGAGAAAGTTCATTTACCAGGGTGTTGTTGTGTCTGAAGGAAAAGTGTTTCTGAGGATTGGCTAGGGCGATACGAATAAATTCATTGGTAATGTGGCGTGTCTCAACGGGATTGGACTTTAGGAAGTTGCGCCTTGCAGGAACATTGAAGAAGATATTTTTTACTTGAAAGATCGTTCCTGGAGGGCAAACACATGCTTCCTGGCGCTTAATGCGGCTTCCCTCTATTTCCAGCTCTGTTCCCAATTCCTCATTAGCCAGTCTAGTCCTAACTCGAACCTGGCTGACAGCAGCTATAGCTGCCAAGGCTTCCCCGCGAAAACCCATCGTTTGGATTTTGAATAAGTCCTCGGCCTGGAGAATTTTTGAAGTTGCATGTCGCTCAAAAGCCATCCTCACGTCTTGAGAAGACATACCACAACCATCATCAGCAACCTGAATCAGGACTTTTCCTGCATCTCTAATCAATAAGTCTATCTTCTCTGCCCCAGAGTCCACTGCATTCTCCAATAATTCTTTCACTACGGAGGCCGGCCGCTGTACCACCTCTCCTGCAGCAATTTGGTTAGCAATGGAATCAGGCAAAAGTTTAATAACGCTCTGCATGCTTGACCCTCAATTATTTTCTTTACTGGTCCATTATCTGTAGCTTCTATCTAGAAACATTAGACCAGTTCTATTAGTCTTTATACGTAGTAAAATCCCAATGGATTGAAAATTACCTCAATTTACGGATAATTTATTTCAATTGACTTCTTTAATTTTTACATTTTTCAAAAATATTATAGATAATTGCTGTCACCTAGGTATGGACTCTTTATAAATAATCTCCAAAACCGCAATTCTCTTACACCTCCACACAGACGGGTTAGAAGCTTTCATGCATATAAATATTTACACAGATGGTTCTTCATTAGGAAACCCAGGTCCGGGAGGATATGGCGTGGTCATGATGTATGGTACGTATCGGAAGGAAATTTCTCAAGGCTTTCGCTTGACCACCAATAATCGCATGGAGTTATTGGCTGTGATTATTGCCTTGGAAGCGTTGAAAAAGGAGGGATTAGAAGTTCATGTCTATACAGATTCCCAGTATGTACAAAAAGCCGTTACGCAAAGGTGGCTATTCAACTGGGAAAAAAAAGGATTTAAGAAAGTTAAGAACCCTGATCTCTGGAAACGGTTTCTTGTTATTTATAGAAAGCACAAGGTAAGCTTCCACTGGGTGAAAGGCCATGCAGGTATACCCGAAAACGAGCGTTGTGATGAATTGGCAACTACAGCTGCTAGGACAGATCCCTCCCTAGTTGACCAAGGATTTGAAGCAAGTAGGTAAAATGAATACAAAAAGAACTTTTCTATTTCTTGTTCTTTCTTACTTCTCTTGGAATTTATTTGCACAAGCAAATAAAAACCTGGATTTGGTTGGGCGATTAGTCTATCCCCTAGATACAACTGTTAGCAGGTCTTACATACTCAACGATATTTGGGGATACGCGGACTCCACTGGAAGGGAATATGCCTTAGTGGGAACTATTACGGGAACTTCCATTGTAGATCTGCAAGACCCTACCGACCCAAAGGAAATCCACTTCGTCCCAGGAGCTACCTCTTTCTGGCGGGACATTAAAACCTATAAAAATTTTGCCTATGTCTCCAATGAGCGAGGAGGGGGACTGGCAATCATCGACCTCTCGGGATTACCAGAAAGTATCCAATACAAGGATACCATTTACATAGACAGCATCCCCAATACCGTCATCCAAATCGAACGCGACACCCTGACAAGTGGAGAAGTTGTAATCGACACCCTTGTGTCTGTAGATACACTTATAAGAACTACAGCTACAGCTCACAACCTATATCAAGATGATGGAAGCCTATACATTGTAGGACCTTACAAAAGAGGGGGGTTAATCATGCTATCCCTAGAGGACGACCCATGGAATCCTCGCAAGGTGGGGAGATACACGCAAAACTATGTCCATGATGTCTATGTCCGCGATGGCTTGGCCTATACTGCTGAGATAAACGCCCCTCAACTCAGCATAGTTGATGTGAGCGATCCCAAAAATCCGATCATTTTAGGAAGTCGTTCCTATCCTGGTGCCTTTACCCATAATACTTGGCTCAATGATTCTTCTACTGTCTGCTTCACAACCGATGAAAGAGAGGCTGCCTGGATTATCGCCTGGGATGTCCGCGATCCAGAGAATATTGAAGAGTTGGATCGTATTCGCTCTAGCCTGAGCAAGGGAACGGCAATTCCCCACAATGTGCATGTACACAAGGATTTTCTTGTTACCTCTTACTACAAAGATGGAGTTCAAATTGTCGATGCCAATAGACCCACTAATCTTGTAGAAATAGGATACTACGACACCCATCCCGACAGTATGGGGGGCTTTAGCGGTACATGGGGAGCTTATCCCTTTCTACCTTCAGGCCTTATTTTAGCTTCAGACCGATCGGAGGGATTATTTGTCCTTCGTCCTAATTATGTACGGGCCGCTTATTTTGAGGGAAGCGTCACAGATGGCATTTCGGGTATTCCCTTGTCAAATGTGGCAATATACAGTCCTACACTTTCGGAATTCCAAACCCAGACCCAAACGGATGGGGGCTTTTCTTTCGGAATTCCCGAGCAGGGGACCTACCAGGTTATTATTGAAAAATTTGGGTATTTCCCAGACACCATTGAGGTAGAATTGAGACCAGGGGAAGTATCAACTGCTGAGATTGAACTTACCCCCATGAAAAGAAGCTTGCTGGCTATCCAAGTAGTTGACGCCCAGACCCAGGAATTACTTGAAGGGACTTCTCTCTCTCTGGAGGCTCCGGGAATCGACTTCCGTCTTTCCACCCGTACAAATGCATTGGGGGCCTTCCAAGATACCCTGGTAGGGGATATATACTCTGTTTTTATAGGAAAATGGGGCTTCCAGACTCAAAGACTTTCGATAGATTTATTAGACGAGACCCTAGATACCTTAACTGTAGAACTACGACGAGGCTTCTATGACGACTTTGCCTTTGACTTTGGGTGGGAGGTAAACGGACCTGCTAAAGCCGGCAGATGGGAGCGTGCCATCCCTATCGGAACGTCTCTGCTTTCTGCAGTCCTGAACGCGCCCAACGATAGTCCAGAAGACCTAGATGAATTTGCCTTCGTAACCGGAAATTCAGGAATTACCTTTTTCGATGCAGATATCGATAGTCTCTTTACCCAACTAAGCTCCCCTATTTTTGATTTAGGAGAATATGAAAACCCCGTCATTTTATTCTCCTATTGGTTAACAGCAATAAAGGGAAATAACAGCCTAAGGCCTTCTCTAGATTCCCTTGAGGTTTTCCTCCATACTCCGACAGATAGTCTACTGGTTAAGAAATTAGGCGGTCCATTTAACAATGCGTGGGACAGAGAATTACTTCTACCTAGCCAATTCATAGATCGCTCTGATAGTGTGTGGATCTCCTTCTCCATAGGTGATGCAACCGGAGGGGACTTTGTAGAGGCCGGAATTGATTTTTTCGAAATTGTAGAAGGTCAGGGATTAACCTTAGACATTCGCGATGTAGAATCAAACCTTCCAATTGGTGGGGCAGCTATTGAGCTGATTAATGAAGACCTGGATTATACCCTTACGGCTCAAGCTGATACATTGGGCATATATCGAGAAACTATAGTTCCTGGAAACTACCAGTTACGGGTAAGTAAATGGGGATATAAGCCCCAATATATCCCTTTGGAATTATCGCGCCCTGATTCTGCGGCTACAGAAGTAAAGCTTCAGCGAGGTATTGTAGATGATTTCTCATTAGATCTTGGTTGGACAGTAGAAGGAGAACCTTTCCAGGGAGTATGGGAGCGGGTATCGCCCCGAGGTACTTCCTTAGGTAGCGCCATTCTCAATCCTCCCAGTGATGCTCCTTCAGACCTAGGGAACTCTGCATACGTCACGGACAATAGCGGCATTAGCTTCAGCGATGCAGATGTAGATAGTATCCCAACTACGCTTACCTCTCCCCCCATAAACGTGAATGCGTTCACAAATCCAGCGATCAGATTTTCCTATTGGCTAAGTGCGATTACAGCCGACTTTACCTTCGAATCTTCTCTGGATTCCTTACAGGTCTTTGTACATGGTTCCACGGACTCTCTCTTTATTGCATCCTTTGGAGGACCCTTCACAAATGAATGGAATAGAATTACCATACCTTTAAACACCTCATCTATTAGCGATTCATTGGTTCAAATTACTTTCATGATTGAAGATGCAGGTGTAGAAGATTTGATCGAGGCAGGGATAGATGATTTTGAAGTTGGCGAAGCTGATGTTGTCTCTGTTGATCCTAGCATAGGCCAAAATATTCGGGTTTTTCCCAATCCTGTCGCTCAAAAGCTGAACATTCGGCATAGCCTATCCTACGATATTCATTGGGAACTTTTAGATGCCTTAGGGAGAAAAGTAGCAACAGGTAAAATCCCCAAACACGAGCCAAACGTTTCCTTAGACTTTCCCTACAGTCCGGGGTTGTATTTTTTACATCTGAGGCACGAAGATATTTCTTTACTTTGGAAGAAAATTCTCAAATGAATATAGGAAGAGAAGCGATTTGCATAGTTTTTTTCCTTATAGCCTCCTTTTCTCTCTGGGGTCAAAAGAATATAGAGCTGGTCGGAAGGCTTGAATACCCGTTCACCTCACGACTTAGCTCAGATGAGATTTTGAATGATATCTGGGGCTATGTCAGTCCTGACGGACGTGAATACGCATTGGTGGGGACCTTCAATGGGCTTTCTATTGTAGATTTGGAGGATCCCTCAAATCCCAGAGAAATTCACTTTGTATCCGGTCCAGAATCGTTTTGGAGAGATGTAAAAACCTATGAATCCTATGCCTATGTGTGTAATGAAACGGCAGACGGGCTCACCATTGTGGATCTCTCGGGCCTTCCAGGAAGGATAGAATCAAAGGAATTTTTACCAGCAGGTAGAAGTACAGCTCACAATCTATACCAAACGGATGGAAGGTTATATGTCGTAGGATTTAACCAGGTACGAGGAGGGATCATCATATTGGATCTTGAATCAGACCCCTGGAATCCCACAGAGATAGGACTTTATGATGACGCCTACGTACACGATGTGTATGTCCGAGACAATATTGCCTATGCCGCAGAAATTAACGATGCGCGATTACGTATCCTTGACTTAAGTGATCTAACAGATATCCAAGTACTGGGAGAGCGAACCTATGCAGGGGCCTTTACCCATAATACCTGGCTCAATGATGCGGGAGATGTATGTTTTACTACTGACGAACTGGGAAGGGCCTTTATAAGATCTTGGGATGTGAGTGATCCGGGTAATATTGAAGAACTAGACAAAATCCGAGCTTCACGGAGTGGAGGAACGGCTATTCCGCATAATGTACACGTGCTTAATGATTTTTTAGTTAGTTCCTATTATGGAGATGGGATTCAAATTGTTGATGCTAGCAGACCTGAAAGCCTAGTGGAAATAGGCTATTTTGACACCGCACCCAACAAGGAAACGGGCTTTGTTGGCTGTTGGGGGGCTTACCCCTTTCTTCCCTCTGGCCTAGTCCTAGCCACAGACCTATCCAATGGATTATTTGTCTTACGACCTACTTACAAACGGGCCTCATTTCTTGAGGGTAACGTTTTAGATAGCGAAACAGGGAGGATCCTTACGAATGCCACAATTTCCATCATAGGTGAGCCAAATTCAAACACAAACTCGGATGATGAAGGGACCTTTCAAACGGGCTTTGCTGATGAGGGAACAAAAACTGTTATTCTCAGTCATCCGGGATACCTTTCTGAGGCATTCGAAGTTTCTGTTTCTTCAGGAGCAGTTACGACACAAGATTTCACGCTCTCACTTATACCATCTGTATCTGAAATAACCCCAATTACCAACCCTGTAGAAAATGTACTCACGATTACAGCTCCAGAAGGAAATGTAGTGGAATGGGAATTGCTGGATACCTCTGGTAGAAGGATAAAAGAGGGAATAAATAGCCAAAACCAAACCCATATTACCATACTTTTCTTTTATCCAGCAGGAACTTATCTCTTCCATTATCAAACCACGGAGGGGGAGAGTGGAGTTATAAAATTGTTGAAGCGAACTTCATGACAGAAATCTCTCACATCGATGCCATTTTCCTTAAATGGGAATCCGAAAAAGGTCCTCTACTGATCATTTCCTGTTCCCGTTCCAAAAGTATTAGCCGCTTGGGAGATACGAGCCTCACCCATCCTCCTAGCCCCATTCAGATGGGCAAGACAGATGAAGCTATTTTTGAACGTTTAATGGACTTAGTGGCTAGCGAGTGGTTTGAGTTTACCGGGAGATATGAATTCCCGAATATTCAACAAAATCCCCAAACCTTGACCATTCAATTCACAGGAGAAGAAGTAGATACGGGGTTTGAATTTGCCTTTGGGGAGGGTTCTGAGGGACCTCCAGAGGATATTCTGGAATTTGTGGAATATGCGGTTGAACTTACGGAGCCTTGGTATCAGGAAAAGGTAGCAGCTAAAAAACAGCGGAAGTAGTTGACGATGAATAGCACTCCCTATTATTCTTATTCCCCTACGGATTCGTAATTCTCGGGAAACATTTGCCGCTCAACCAGTTCGATCAACATGTGTAGAATGACCATATGGACCTCCTGAATCCTATCCGAAGTAGTTCCGGGTATAACGGTTTCAAACTGAGCTTTACCCAGAAGTTTTCCTCCGTCCTTCCCCAACAAGCAAAAGGTAGATAAGCCTTGGTTTTCTGCTGCTTCCACAGCACGAATGATATTTGGAGAATTGCCACTGGTAGAAAGTGCTATGAGCCAGTCTCCTTCCTGTCCATAGGCTTCTACACCCCTTGAAAAAACTTCCTCAAAGCCCATATCATTTGCTACGCAGGTAAGGTGCCCGGGATCGGTAAGGGAGATCACGGGAAGGGCCTTCCTATTTTTCTGAAAGCGGCCAGTAAATTCCTCTGCAAAATGCATGGCATCACAAGCACTTCCCCCATTACCACAAATCAAGACTTTTTTTTGAGCCGAAAAGCACCTAACGAGTCCCTTACTCACCTCTTCTAATACGTTACGCCCACCTGCATCTGCCAAATAGCTTTGCATCAATCGAATTCCTTCCTCAAACCCTGCAACAATTGAATCTTGTATAGATCGACTTGTCATTTGCATACTTCTACTTTCTTTTAAAGCATTAAATCTCTATGACTCCTTCATATACACAGGTAGCTGGTCCGATCAAATAAATCGCTTCATTTTTCCCTCCTAAATCCTGTATCTCAACAAATAGTTCCCCACCAAGCGTTTGTATACGGATCCTTTCATCGCTCTTTCCTTCCCTAACCATGTGTAGATAGGCGGCTGCAGTAACCCCAGTACCACAACTCAGGGTTTCATCCTCTACCCCTCGTTCGTAAGTCCGTACAGCCAGGGAATTTTCGGATTCCACTTGGGCAAAATTCACATTGGTCCCCCCAGGCGAAAAGTCTGAACTATTTCTGATGCTACGCCCCAACCGCACTACTTCCCAAGTATCTATCCCTTTTTGAATGAACTGTACCACGTGGGGAGAACCTGTATCTATCCATAAGCAGTCATCTCCCAGCTGCTTCTTTCCTGTTGGCTGAACCATTTGCAACCGAATCAAGCCATTATCTTCTACTTTGGCTGTGTGCATGCCATCCACTGCTTCAAAAAGGTAGGATTCAGTACCTATTCCCAATTTATGGGCAAATGCCACTAGACAACGGCCTCCATTGCCACACATAGTGCTTTCTCCCCCATCACTGTTGTAATACTGCATAGAAAAATCGCCCTTATGCCCTTTATTCAACAACATAAGGCCATCAGCTCCAATTCCAAACCTCCGATGACAAAGCCTTGCAACATTTGCCTGACTCATCCCCTCTGCCCAGATTCCTTGCCGATTGTCTACTACAACAAAGTCATTTCCCGTTCCCTGGTACTTAAAAAATTGAACTTGCATGAGAAATAATACCTAACATTTTCGCAAATATTTCTACAAAGAAAGAAAGAAAAATAGCTTCCAAAGCAATTTTTACTTGTTGGAAATACTAAACCTGAAAAAAGCGTACGCGAATCTCTACAATTCCTGGCAAAAATGGCAAATCAGGATTATCCGCTGCAAGCTGGAATATATAAAGTCCTGGGAATAATTTTACCCGATCGACAACCATCTGGGTGATGATGTACTCTTTATTCTTTTTCAGGGGATAACCCAGCCATTTTTGACCTTCTCGAATGGGAATCTTCACCGGAGTCTTCTCGAGAAAGGTGTTTCCTTTCTCATCAGAAATTTCCAAGACTAGGGGGAGATAATCTCTACCCGTATATGTATCATACAGAACCTCCAGTTCCACTCCGACATACATCAGAGGAGCTATGGAATCAATAGACACTTCGAAAGTTATGGGATCTTCTGTAGAAGGAAGGATGTATCCTCCTAGTTCCCGTTGGCCTTTCCAAATAGGTACGTAACTATCACAGGAAACCAAAAAGTTTCCAAATGAGAAAAAGAGCAATCCTAAAAGGGAAATGTGCCGATGTACCACCCGTGGCATTCTAGCGTATAACCTCAGTTACTACGGAGGAACCGTCTTCAGTAGCCTCAAGAAAAACCCCCATTTGTGAGAATTTCTCAATTCGTCTCGCTACAAGCGTTGGGGTATCTAGCTCCTGTAGAAGGCCTAAATCTTCTAGTATTTGGTTTTTAACGTGGGAAAAGGTCTGAGCCGAATTCTTATGGGCACCTCCTAAGGGTTCATTTATGATCCCATCTACAATGCCAAAAGACAGGTTATCTTCTGCGGTGAGTTTAAGGGCCTCTGCGGCTTTTTCTTTATTCTCCCAAGTTCTCCAAAGAATACTTGAGCAGGACTCTGGGGAGATAACGGAATACCAGGTATTTTCTAGCATATGAACCCGATCGCCTACACCAATTCCCAGCGCGCCACCTGATGCACCTTCGCCAATGATGATGCAGATGATAGGAACCTTTAGAATTGCCATTTCCATCAAGTTTTTGGCAATGGCTTCACCCTGTCCTCTTTCTTCTGCTTCAATACCAGGATAAGCACCAGGCGTATCTATAAAAATAACTAAGGGTAACTCAAATTTCTCAGCCATACGCATCAAACGCAAAGCCTTTCGGTATCCCTCCGGATTGGGCATTCCAAAGTTTCTGTATTGCCGTTCTTTAGTGGTACGGCCCTTCTGTTGGCCAATAAATACGACGGGATTTCCCTCTATTTTACCGAGGCCTCCAATCATAGCCTTATCATCGGAAAATTGTCGATCTCCGAATAGCTCAATGAATTCATCACTGATAGCCGAGATATAATCCAGGGAATACGGTCTTGCAGGATGTCGGGAGATTTGTACCCGTTGCCATCTGCTTAAGTTATTATAAATAATAACCTTTAAATCATTTATTTTTTTCTCAAACTCTTTGATTTCATCCGATCCAATTTCTTTGTTTTCTCCCCGTACTCTTAAATCTTCAAGCTTTTTCTCTAAATCAAAGATTGGACGCTCAAAATCAAAAAAATCGTCTGCTTTAACCATAAAAATTGGGGTAAGGGGCAGGAAACGGAATTGTAATCCTGCGATCCAACAATTCTTAAGTTACAAATTTAGCGTAAATATTTCATCACAAAAAATCGAATAGTTACACCAAATTGAAACAAGTTGGAATAAAGAAATGAGGAAACAGGCAGAAGAAAGGGATAGAACCCTATTATCTAGCCTGCTTCCATTATTTTATCCTGTTCTATAATTAATATTTACACCAAAATGTTACACCTGATGATCATTTTCAGCCATTTCATCAGGAACGACTAGAGATGGGAACGAAATCTTTTTGCCGTTCGCCGATATAAATTTGCCTTGGTCGTCCAATAGGATCTCCCGTTTCTCTCATTTCCTTCCACTGTGCAATCCATCCAGGAAGCCTACCCAGTGCAAACATAACCGTAAACATATCAACCGGAATCCCAAGTGCTTTGTAAATGATTCCCGAGTAGAAGTCGACGTTGGGAAACAACTTTCTGTCTACGAAATAAGGATCATTTAAGGCCTCTTCCTCTAGAGATTTTGCGATGGAAAGTACTGGATCTGAAAGATTGAGTTGTTCTAGCACGACGTTCACATATTTCTTTATGACTCGTGCCCTTGGATCATAATTTTTATAGACCCGGTGTCCAAAACCCATCAGACGGAATGGATCGCTTTTGTCTTTTGCTTTGGCAAGGTACTTCTGCGTACCTCCTCCATCTGCCTGAATGTTGTCTAACATTTCTAGTACCGCCTGGTTAGCTCCTCCGTGTAAGGGTCCCCATAGGGCTCCATTTCCGGCTGCTACCGCTGCAAAAAGATTGACATGGGAAGATCCTGCCAGCCTAACTGTTGAGGCAGAGCAGTTCTGCTCGTGGTCGGTGTGCAAAATTAAGAGGGTATCAAAGGCTTCAGCGATCTTTTCATTCACCTCTCCCTTCATCATGTACATGAAGTTTGCAACATACCCTAATGTAGGATCAGGCTCAATGTAGGGAAGCCCTTTGTATCTGCGGTAGATGTATGCGACTAATGTTGGCATATGACCAATGAGGCGGTACATCGTTTTCCACCTGACAGACTCGTCTGACCAAGAATCTAAGGAGTCGGGATAAGCAGCTGGAAGGGCAGAAATCAAGGTAGAAAGTGTGCCCATAGGATGGGCTTGAGGAGGAAGGCTGTTAAGAATATCCTTAATGAAGCCAGGAACCTCATAGTACTGTTGAAGCGTCTGGGTAAGTTCAGACAACTCCTCCTGGGTAGGGAGGTCCGTATTTAAAACCAGATGAATCAATTCTGGAAAATCGGCCTCATCGGCCAGTTGCTCAATTGGATACCCTCTATGTAAAAGAACCCCTGCCTCGCCGTCTATGTAGGTAATTGCACTTCGGGTAGAGCCGGTATTTTTAAATCCAGGATCTAAGGTAATCTGCCCGGTAAGTTTTCGCAATTTGCCAATATCTAGGCCTTTTTCATCATAGGACCCAGAAACGATGGGAAGGGCTATTTCTTTTCCATCAATTGTAAGTGTAATGTTTTCTTGAAGCTCAGTAGTATCAGCCATTATGGGAAATGAATTTAATTTGACTTTAGGGTAAAACGATTAATCTTTCTATATGGTTATCCGCAAAAAATACGGATTAGTTATTTAATATAAAATAAATAAGTTGCCCGTTTTGTTTAATGAGATTGAATTGATTTCTCACGTTCAATTTTTTCTACATAAGCATCAAGTTCGAGAAGTGCATTTCTGAATCCTGCACTAAGAATAGGAAATCTACACCAGGTTTTGGGGTCGAGGTTTTTATCATCTAGGTGAAAAGAGGGAGCATACCGTTCTCTCTTCCACTGGTTTCTTGACCACAGAGTAAAGAATTTCCGGATGTAAGCTTTTAGTTCTCGATCGGGTCTGGTCCCTTGCAAGGACCTAAAGACCTCCACCGGGGACTGGTATTCTCCAATCGCAAAGGACTCTATTTGCTCCAGCATATCGTAAGGCATAAGGTCTTTTTCATCGCTTTGAAACAGCTCAGCAGGCCGTAATTCTGCTGTCGGCTTGAGAGAATTCACATAAGAAAGTGCAGGGATACGGAGATTATCTTCTGCCCAAACCAACCAGGAAAGCAAACTAGCTTTATCCATACCCCCCAGTGGGGCAAGTCCCCCAGCTGTATCTCCATCCATAGTCGCATAGCCTACGGCTGCCTCGCTTCGGTTACTCGTCGTTAACAACAAAGCTCCTTGGATGTTAGCAAGCATCCATATCCCGGGGGCCCTGAGTCGAGCTTGGATATTCTGAAGAGCAAGATCGTCTTGTTCCCAGGTCAGTTCCCGGCCTAGAGAATGAGCTACCATATCCGTATACTGGTTCAGCAAAGGTTGGACATCCCAATTCAAAAATCGAGCACCTAGGTTTCCTGCCAATTTTTCCGCACTCTCTAATGTTTCTTCAGAGCTATTCTCGGTGGCCTGGTAAACAAAGGTGCAAAACTGCTGAACCAAGGGTTCGTGCTGATTTATTCCTGCATAGGATACTTTCTCCCAGAATTCCTCACCCAATTCCTGGTGTGCTCGCTCCAAGGCCTTTACACACAGAACGGCAGTAGCAGAAGAATCCGCACCTCCTGAAAGGGAGAGTACGAAGCCCCTACTTCTACTTTTTCGCATGTAATCAAATAAAGCAAGGGTCTCGGCAAGCATAAACTCTTCGTCCTTAGACTCATAAGGCGCTACCGTACTTGGTTCATGCTCAACAACTGGGGTTGACCAATCCCACGATTTCTCAATCAGGCATGGGGGAACTTGGGGATGATAGTTAAACGACTTCCTACGACTAATTCGGATGGCATCTACATCTACGACCGCTGTCAAGATTTGTGCCTCTTCAAATGAAAAGCGCTGATTTCTACCTAAAAGATTTCCTTCCTGTGCAATAAGAATTTCTCCATCGTATATGATTCTTCCAGCCTCATTTCCTAGTAAGTTGGAGTAAACATAGGTGCAATTATAAGCGCGAGAAGCTTCGGTCACAAGTCGCTCTCTCACTCGACTTTTCTCAAAAGCAAAATTGGATGCAGAAGGATTAAGGATGAGGTCTACCTTGTGCAAATAGTGACGCTGAGCGGGCCGAATTCCTGTCCAGGCATCTTCACATATCTCAAACCCTATCCTAACCTCGCCGATTTCAAATAGCAAATCTCCAAGGGGATAGGTTTTCTCCTCCCAATCATAGGAAGCCACACGGTTTTCCTCCCAAGGTTTAAACCAACGTGGTTCATAATATATGCCATCTCCCGCCAATTCCTGCTTAGCCACAAAGCCCAACAATTCTTTGTCGTGAATCATACACACCACATTGTAAAGGCAGTCCTCAAAAGCTAGTGGCATTCCTACAGACAGCGTCAGTCCTTCCGTATGAGGAATGATTTGCTTAAGGCTTTCTAAAGATCGTTCCAGTACGTCTGTAGAAAAAAAAGCATCTTCACACCCATAGCCACTTATTGCCAGTTCTGGTAAACACAGTACCTGAACACGCGCTTCTTGTGCCTTTTGAATAGCCTGTAATATTCGATCCTGATTCCCTCTAAAATCTAAGGGAATTTGGTTCAAACATCCACCAGCCAATTTTATATATTTCATAAAAATATTATATTACCACGCATTTTTAATCACCGTTTTAACAACTTTCATGCAATTAAGGGCTTCTGAAATGTTACTCCCAAGCCATCCATGAAGAAAGTTATCATTATTGACGACGAAGAGGATATTGTTGATCTATTAACGTATCATCTTGACAAAAATAATTTCAGTGTATTGGCAATCTCTGAGCCAAAAACTGCACTGCGTTTAGTTGGATCAGAACGCCCTGATTTCGTCATTGTAAATTATTTACCCCAATTTGGAGATAAAGTTCACCTCTGCAAAAATATATCTCAACAGATTGACCCTAATATCACCAGTATTATCTGTCTAGATAGTGGTTCTTCTTCGCATGAATTGCATACCTATGCTGATATGTGTTTGAACTTCCCGCTCGATCCAAAGGTTCTCATTAAAAAACTAAATTTTCTTTCTCAACAAAAGGCTAACACCACGCCTGGATAGTCAGTAAGGGGTAGAGGATTAGGATTTTGGAAATTGCAATTATGGAGTGGGTTTTCTGGATTTCATGGGGGTTTCTCTTTTTTCGAACAGGAATTGCAACCTGGAATGTATTTCTCCCACCCAAACTGAGTCAAAGGAAGCTTGATGAACGTAAACTCAGTATTTTAGTCCCCGCCCGAAACGAGGTAGATGCTTTACCAAATTTGATCAGTCAGCTCCAAAAACTTACGTATTCCGACTATGAGGTAATCGTCCTGAACGATAATTCCTCAGATGGTACGGAGGCACTACTCATGCAAATCTCCCAACAATGGGAATCCTTAACATATATAAATGGAAGTTCCCTTCCAGAAGACTGGTTGGGCAAAAACTGGGCCTGCCATCAGCTAAGTGAAGCCGCTAGTGGACATTACTTCCTTTATCTAGATGCAGATGTGGCCTATATAGAACCTGATCTACCGCAACGGGCCATTGCAACCTTGGAACTCTACGAACTGGATTTACTTTCTATTTTCCCTACCCAGCTTATGCCTTCCCTAGGTGAAAAAGCCATTGTGCCCCTTATGCACTATTTACTTCTGAGCCTACTTCCACTTTCCTGGATTCGCCTTCTGCCTTTTCCATCTATGGCAGCTGCCAACGGCCAGTTTATGCTATTTAATGCGGATACCTATCAGAAATATTCCTGGCACAAACGGGTCAAAAAGGAAATCGTTGAGGATATTGCAATTATGCAGGCTGTAAAAACGGAAAAAGGGAAAGGGATGACCCTCCTAGGGGAAAACATGATTAAATGCAGAATGTATGAAGGATTTGTCAGTGGCATAGATGGCTTTGGGAAGAACCTCTTAGCAGGATTTGGAAACCAGCTTCTATTCCTTGCAGTATATCTATTCTTGATTCTGTTTTCATGGGTTATATTAGTCATTGAATTTTCATCGGTTCAACTCCTCGGATTTATAGCCATCATTATATGGATGAGAATTTGCACCCATTTTGCATCCAAGGAAAGCCTTTGGGTTCATGTGTTGCTACATCCTATTCACATGCTTTCACTTTTTGTCGTAGCCTGTAATTCTGGCTATCGCAAACTATCTGGGAAAAATATATGGAAAGGTCGAAATATCGCAATCAAATAGGCATAGGAATATTAGCCATTTTTCATTTGGTCGGGATAATAGGCCTGGGATGGGATAAAAGCTCAGCACTTTTTCAACGATTGGTTCCGCTGGATTTGCTCCTATCTGTCGTCTTACTCATAATTTACCATGAACCCAAGACGAAGAATTGGGGACTTTTTGCTTTGGTGGTTTTCCTATGTGGGATGGGAGTGGAAATACTTGGGGTGAATACGGGCTTTCCTTTTGGCAATTACTCATATGGAAAGGCCTTAGGGCCTAAATTATTTGATACCCCTCCCATGATTGGAGTCAATTGGCTTGTTTTGACCTATGCAACGGGCATCATTTCCATGAAATTCTCTGTAGGGCCAACGGTAAAAGCGCTTTTAGGAGCAATGCTTATGCTTTTTCTCGATTTTTTGATTGAACCTGTTGCCATTCGCTTAGACTTTTGGAATTGGGGGGAAGCGAGTATCCCCATTGAAAACTATCTCGCATGGTTTCTCATTTCCTTTGGGTTCCTGCGGTATTTCCATAGCCTCACTCCCCTCGCTCGGAATCCACTTGCCTTTCCATTTTATGTAATTCAGCTTCTTTTTTTCCTCCTACTCGCTCAAATTTTACCCGTTTCCTGAGGGCAAGAACCTAAACGGATACCCTTTACAACACTTCTATGAAAAACCTACTTCGCTATAGCCTTTTTATTTTTGTAATGTGTATTGCCTGCATTTTATGCAATGCTCAAAACCTAAAGGGTGGAATAACCCTTGGTATGAATGCCAGTCAGGTGGATGGAGATTTTTCAGGGGGTTTTAACCAGATAGGTATCCGGGCTGGAGGCTTTGTTGGATACAAGATTTCAGAGAATTTTTCCCTTCAGGGGCAGCTCCTCTTCGAACAACTTGGAAGTGCAGGTGGCAACCAGGGAGGACGTATTATTCGAACCAATTATTTCAGCTTCCCTCTTCTGGCAGTAGTAGACCTTCCAATTTTACTAGGGGAAAAGGAATATATAATTCAGTTCCAGGTAGGTCCTGCGGTGGGTGTATTATTAGACTCTAAAGACTTCTTTGGAGAGTTTGTAGATTTGAACTCCCCGGATCTTAGAGGACTAGCGGGATTTGCCTTTGCCCTTGGAAAAAATTCCCTCACAGTCCACTATGGCTATTCTCTGACTTCCCTTGCAGGTCAGGCCCAGGGAAACCCCATTCTCACCTCCAATGCCAGAGGACTTTTTCACAATTATGTATCGTTTGGACTCAATTTCGTGTTGTTCTCCCCAGAGTAAAATACATACGGATAGTAGAGCCCACGGGGTTTAAGGCCCTTCTATCAGTCATATTCTATAAATTTTCTACCTTGATTTAATAATAAGGGTAAAAGGCATACTTACCAGTTGCCTAACGCTCGACCCAAAGCTACTTCCTATGCCACTCCGTCTTGTGGCTTGATTCGCAAGGACCATTTATTGAGTTTCCCCACATCTGCACCTGCATTATCTATCACTTTCAATTTCCAGCTTCCTTGAATAGATTCACCCTTCAGCCCGGATAAGCCTGACAAAGTGGTTCCGGAGTAATTTTTTATAATGTTATTCATGGGTCCCCCTTCTCTATTGTGGAGGACTACCTCAGTCCCTGCAGGAGAAAGAATAGAGACAGTAAGGTCTCCTATATAGGTGTGGGTAATATCTACAAGCACATCTATTCCTTGGATTGTTCCTGCTGTCTGCGTCTGAATGACATCCTCTATTCCTGTCCTATCATTATCAGGGATGGTTTTTCCTGGCTCAGAGGACAAATTAAGGGAAGAATCTTCTTTGACATTAAATTCAATGGACCAACTTTTGAAGGTTCCCGTATCTAGTGGGGCAAAATCTTGAACCTTTAAAAGCCAGTCTCCCTGCACAGGCCGCCCTATCAAGGCGCTTAAGCCAAGGGTATTAGCTGTATCAAATGTCTGGCGAATGTTGTCGGCCCTTCCCCCTCTTCGATTTTGTAAAACAACTTCATTCCCAGAAGGAGAAATGAGGCTTACCTTAAGGTCTCCTACATAGCTATGTTCAATATCAACTGTAACTTTTACATCTGAAACCAAAGCTGGGGAGGAAAAACTCAAGGAATCCGAAATTCCGTTGCTATCATTGTCGGGAATTGCCATATTAGGCGCAGCACTTTGGGACAGGTTTTGGGGTTCTTCTCCTGGATCCGATTTTCTTCTGACAGCCTCAGCAACTGCACGGGCTGCATTTACCTTTCCGTATCCAAACCACTGAGAATGTCCATTTTGGTCATAGCTGCCAAAATTATTTCCCAGTTGGGGATCTGACTCGCTCTGTGTAATCTTATCGGCAGTTGTCTCTAGTATCTCACGTACCTCAGCACCTGTTAGATCGGGGTTTGCTGAAATCACAAGGCCCGCAACCCCTGCTACTAGGGGACAAGAACTGGAGGTTCCTCCAAAATCAAAGGTATAATCGGTACTTGAATACCCTACACTACCCATTCTATCTGCAGTTACGATTCCTCTTCCAGATAAAGCTCCTGTAATTCGAGGATAGGTAATAGACGTGCTAAACCCTGGATGTCCATTAGAACTAGGGGCGCAAACAGAAATTTCCTTCCCCCAATTACTGTAAGCGGATTTCTTTCCCAAACTTGTCGTCGCAGAAATTGCCATTACTGATTCGTGTGCAGCAAAGCCGTCCTCCCAGGCTGTAGGGCCACTGAGCACACCATTAGGCCAACCCGTTTCATCTACAATATCATTGACGGGCCGATTGGCATTTCCGGAGGCAAAGCAAATGACAGCCCCCTTACCATTGCGTCCTTCTGTAGCCACACGTGTCAGGACAGCTGCTTGTCGAAGAGAAAGGGGAAACCGTACCGCTGCTGGACCCCAGCTACAGGAAAGTACATCTGCACCATTATCTAAGGCCCATTCAAATAGTTCTTCGATAGAATTATCATCCAGGAATCCTGACATCCTCACAGGCATCAGCGAGCATTCAGGAGCTACCCCCACCACGCCCTCTCCATTTTCTTCTGCTACAGCTACTCCTGCACAGGAAGTGCCATGATTATCCGAATTGAGTTCGGGCAATGGCTCAAAATCTCTTCCTTGAAAATCTCTCGGTGCCACGATTTTGTCATCCAAATCAAAGTCGACGTGAAATAAGTCTACAGAATCATCGATTATAGCCACTACCACATCCCTGTCTCCTCGCGTTATGTCCCATGCAGCTTCTGCATGTACATGTGAATTTTCCCCCAACTGTGGGCCCCCGTTGTGATGTAAATGCCACTGATCGGGATATAACGTATCCGTCGGCGTATAATAGTTTTCCAACTTAATTGCCAAGTTTGGTTCTACCTGTTTCACAAACGGATGTCCTTCTATTTCTGCAGACTTCTCTACACAATCTTTGTTTAAATGCGCACCTATGCGCATTACCCAGGTTTTATTAAGCCCCTTGACCTTCTTCACCACAATCAGTCCAAACTCGTCAGCTACTTGGGTAATTTGATCATCCGTTATTTCAGAATGAAATTGCAAGGTTAGTTCATCTGTAGGATACAAGAGCGCCTCGGGATCTCCCTCGACATTGTAGACACTGGAAGCATATTGGACATCGTTATCATTTCTCAATGTTTCCAAAGGGTTCTCTATACTCCGGGTTTCATCGATTTCTAACTCTGTAAGGCGCTGGCGGTCCAAAGATCTGCAAGTATCACAATTTAATTTTCTAGATGCTTCCTCTGGATCCACTCCATTGCGAAACTTAACGGTAAATTTGTTCGGAGCTCTTTTTATGGAAATCTTACTTCCATTTCGCCAAATGTATCCATCTTGGGGCTGTGGTTCGGACATAAGTATGTGGTATTAAGTATGAAGTATTAGGTAGTAAATATTAGGTAGTAAGTAGTAGGTGTATGGTCTAGGAAAATAATTGGGTTATTCATTTTGTATCAAGACGTAGGGACAAAAGAAATTACTTTTTTGTGGAAAAAATTCGGAAACAAACAAACATAAGGAAAAGTCGTTTAAAGTTTAACAAAAAATACGTACATTTGTAACCCAATTTGAAGCAGATATAATCTAGTTATACTCTTTATTAAGATGGCAAAGAAAAGTAAAGCGAATAGAGTACAAGTGATTCTGGAATGTACGGAACACAAAAACTCAGGTCTTCCTGGGACTTCTAGGTACATTACCACGAAAAACCGCAGAAATACACCTGGGAGATTAGAACTTAAAAAGTTCAACCCCATCATGAGAAAATATACGATTCACAAAGAAATTAAGTAACCATGGCAAAGAAAACGGTCGCTGGCTATCGCGATAAAAGTAAGCTTAAGTCTTTCACCAAAATTATTAGAAGCGTGAAAGATCCTAAGACAGGTTCCTATACCTTTAAGGAAGAAGTGATCCCAACCGATATGGTTAATGAGTTCTTGAAAGAGAATAAGTAAGCTGTTGGTTCTAAGAAGGCACAGCACCCGCTCCTATCTGTTGCGGGTGCTGTGCTTTTTTTTAGAATTTATAATGCTAAGAATGCATCAATTCCATCTTTCCCAACGTTTTAGACCCACAGGGGTTAGGATAGTGTAATATACAATGATAAGGGATTCTTCTTTTCTACCGGAGATTACAATTCTCACAACCTAACCTTCTATATTCAGACGAACACCCTATTACTTTGTGGTTCAGATGCGGCATGAAATATTAACATCCTTGTTTTTAGTAAGGCCACTGGGTGTCCTACTCCTTTGCCTGGGCTTAAATGCCTGCAGTTGGAATATCAACGAGCCTCTTTCCTGGGATGTGGACCTCGTAGCTCCTTTTGCGACGTCCACAATCAGCTTGGAGGATGTAATCAGCGATAGTACCCTGCTAACGGAAGATTCAAGCCAAACCCTGGTACTATTGCTCAGGGATACGCTAGTAAATGTAAGGCTAGAGGAAATTATTGAAATTCCAGATACTTCTTACATTCAGCGCTTTGACCTTCAATCTTTCCGACTGGGGGATCAAGCTTTTTCGGAGCAAATTACCCTGGCAACCATAGCCCGAACTTTGAGTGATCAAGGTAATATTCTAGGAGATATTATCCTATTAAGTCATGGGGGGGTTATCCCAACCCTACCAGAGGTAAGTGGACTTAGCTCGGGAGCTGTTCCAGTAGATGCAAGCAGCCTATTTGAAACTGCCTTACTTGAAACTGGGGAAATAGAAATCGTGCTTACCAATGAGCTTCCCGTGGCTATAAACAATGTAAGTTTTGAGGTGCGAAACCAGCAGGCAGGTAATCAGCTATTTTCAGGATTTATTGCAACCCTTCCCAGTGGAGGAAGTGAAGTTCGAACCTATGATGTATCTGGTTTCCAAGTAGAGGCTACCTTAGAGGCATTTCTGTTGAACCTAGATGTACCAGAATCATCGTTTGTTCCCATAGATACGCTCGACTTCATCGAATTTGCCTTCACCGCCAAAAATCTCATTGCCCGTGAAGCTACGGCTATTTTCCCCTCACAAACGGTAGATAGTAGCTTTTTCCCCTTTATATACACCTTTACAGGCCAAAATGCTGGGGTAGAAATTCAACGAGCAACGATAGAAAGCGGTAACATTGAAGCCAAAGTAGTCAGTACGCTGGGAGATACAGTAGAGGTAATCTATCGCCTCCCTTCAGCCAATTTAAATGGAGAAATACCTGAAGTAATTGCACGACTAGATCCAGCCAGTCCCACACAAAATTTCGTTTTTAGCCAAAATTTTGACCTTTCAGGCTATGAATTGGATTTTTCCCAAGGCGGTACTACTGCAAATACCTTATCTCAATTTTACCAAATTAACCTGATATATTCTGGAAACCTGGTAAGCATAGATCAAGCAGATAGTGTATTCCTGGAAGTTGCCTTGCAAGATATCAAGGCTTCTAGCATTGAAGGATATTTTGGAACAGGTTCCTTGGACTATACAGGTACGGAAGCCTTTTCTGCTCTTGGAGATATCCAGGTGGATCAACTCAACCTGGTCAACCCGGAAGTTCGCTTGATCTTTGAAAATTCTCTGGGGATAAACCTCGAAGGAACCGTAAGGAGTCTCAGTGCCCGGAACTCCTCCACCCCTATTGCTACTACCCTCAGCAGCACCTTGTTTGCAGAACCCTTTTTCATACCTGGACCTGAATCAGCTGCTAATCCAGGAGTTGTAACCAGTACTTTTACCTTTACTCCTCAGAATAGCAATATTCCAGAACTTATTCAGTTGCTTCCCAACCAATTGAGTTACGATGTTCAGGTAACATACAATCCTTTGAGCGGCCAAATCATTCAACCTGAAAATTTCGCAACGAGCTCAGGGTCTGTATTGGGAATTGTAGAATTCGAACTTCCCCTGAATGGAAGCCTATCAGGCCTTGTCTTTCAAGATACCAGCGCGCTCTCCTTCTCTTTCTCAGAGGATACAGCGAACCTCAATTCAGGCGCCCTCATCCTACAGTTTGAGAATGGTTTTCCCTTAGACGTGCTTGTCAACTCTGCCGTAGTGGACGAAAGGGGATTTTTAGTAGAGGTACTTGCAGAAAATGCGCCCATAGACGCCGCGCTGGTAGATGAAGCAGGAATCGTCACCGAAAACGTTTCATCAGAAATTCGTCAGGATTTTTCCAAAACCCAGTTAAAAAGAATTATTGAAAGGGGACAAGCTTTAATCTTTCAATATAGGATCAGTAGCCAACCACAAAACCAAAATGTACGCATGCGTTCTGATTATCAGGTGGTTGCCCATTTAGTGGGAGCGTTCAATTTTCAATTGAATCCCTAAGTCTCATCAATTATGTCTGATTGTCGCGCTTTTCGCCCTTTTGAGTCTCTATATTTCACCTTTCTCCTGTGTTTATCCTCCATCCCAATGCGAGCCCAACTGGGTCAGGTCACGGGAAGTACTCCTTTCCTTCCCACAAGTCAATGGGAAAATCCCGCTTTTATCTCAGAACAGTCTTTTGAAACCTTACAACTAGACTTTTCGGGAAAATTTTGGCTATCCAACAACCAATTTACGCTTGAAGACCTAGTACGCGGAGGAAATGCGATTTCAACGGAAAGAAAAAATGGGATTATCTCCCAACTCGGAGAGGACAACCGCTTTCAACAGGGCTTTGACCTTGGGGGAATACTCAATTTCAGGCTGGGAAAACAAATATGGCTCCTCTCCATCAAGAGGCAGCAAAGTTTGTATTTGCGTGTGGATGATAGCGTTTCGGCGGGATTATTATTTCGTGGAAATGCCCCCTATGTAGGTAGAGAAATCAAGGACGACCGGGTAGAATGGAGAAACCTTTCCTATACAACATTTGGCCTCGGTAGCTCCTGGCAGCAAGGCCCATTCTCCTGGGGATTCCATGCCAAATTGGTAAAAGGGATAAGCGCTCAGGTAGTGGATAGACTTTCTTATACCCTTTTCACTACAGAAACTGGAAACCGAATTGACCTTCAAGCAGACTATGACGGGTTTACAACCACCC
>JBCCTX010000027.1:0-40671 GCA_039197765.1 Bacteroidota bacterium | reverse complement strand
TTCCAAGAATAGGCTCATTTTTTGCGCAAATCAAAAGTTTTGAGCTATTTATCCAACAAAAAACTTTATTTTTGCTTTTCGGAAATTAACTCATTCAAAGTATGGTTGTAACCTGTGTTCATATTCATGTAAAGGAGGAGTTTGTAGAACAGTTCAAAGAAGCCTCCCTTGAAAATCACCTGGGTTCTATACAGGAAGTGGGAAACTATCGGTTCGATGTCTTACAGGATGTAGAAGATCCTACTCGCTTTCTCTTGTATGAAGTATTTGACTCCCAAGAGGCAATTATTGAACACAAAAAGACTTCTCATTACTTAAAATGGAGAGAAAAGGTCGATGATTGGATGGCTGAGCGGAGAAAAGGGATACGCTACGAAATCATTGCCCCTTCATCGCCTGAATTATGGTAAATCCTATCGCTTTCCATTGGGCTCAGACTCCCAGAATTGTATTTGGCGCAGGCAGCATTCGTACTTTGGGTTCATCTTGTACTAATTTTGGGGACAAGGTACTGGTTCTAACAGGTTCCTCCTCTCTCGTAAACTCCTCTCACTGGGAGGGCATTACCTATCAGTTTAGGCAAGAAAAATGTGTGATGGCCCATGCGATAATTGCCAGAGAGCCCAATCCCAAAATGATCGATAATATTGTTAGCACCTATCGCAGCGAAAAGATCAGTTGTGTAGTAGCCATAGGAGGAGGGAGTGTCCTGGATGCAGGTAAAGCGGTAAGTGCTATGCTAAAGCATCCTGAGCCTGTAAAACGCTACCTAGAAGGAGTAGGCGACAAACAACCCAAGGGAAAGAAACTCCCCTTTATCGCTGTACCTACCACCGCTGGCACAGGAAGTGAGGGAACTAAAAATGCTGTTCTATCCGAGGTAGGCACAGATGGATTTAAAAAATCTCTCCGCCATGATGCCTTTGTACCAAACTTGGCGCTTATAGATCCTGAACTCATGCTGAGTTGCCCCCCTGAACTGACTGCAAGTAGTGGAATGGATGCATTTACCCAACTTCTAGAGGCATATGTTTCCACGAAACGCAGTGGTATGACAGATGCTTTGGCTTGGGAGGGTCTCCAATACCTTGCCCAAGGACTCGAAAAAGCTTACCATGATGGCACTGATCTCCAAGCGAGGAGCCACATGGCATATGCAGCGCTACTATCTGGAATTGCCCTGGCAAATGCGGGACTGGGGGTAGTTCATGGTTTTGCCTCCTCCATTGGAGGGAGAATAGACATTCCCCATGGTACCTTGTGCGGTACCCTGATGGGGATAGCCAATCGCATTACCCTGAAAAAACTATTGGATCAAAATCCCCATTCGGAGGTAGTCAAAAAATATGCTGCTGTAGGTCAATTATTTTCCCAAGAAGAGAACCGATTTGGCATGTACTATGCCAATGCACTCATTGACCTTATGGAAGAATATACTTACGATTTTTCTCTTCCTCGCCTTTCTAAATTTGGGTTAAGAGAAGGGGATATATCCCAAATTGTCTCGAATACAGGGCAAAAAAATCACCCCGTAGAGCTTACGACTACTGAGATGGAGCTAATCTTACGTAGGCGATTATAGAGGAGAAGCCTCATTTGGCATTCTGCATTACCCGGTAGAAATCTTCCAGGATTGCGTCTTTGCTAAAGTTTTCCCAAAATACAACCCTTCGAGCATTTTGTGATCGATTCTTCCAGCCTGTTCCTTGCAGTTCTGGCGCGGGAACCAAAACGGGACGCCCCCAGCTTTCATTCTTCAACACAGCCAGTGCACATACATCGAACAACGCGCGTTTATCATCTCCAATATTGACAAATAGATCGATAGAATAGTCCCCAAAGCAAGTGAAGCTCCCTCCATGTCGGCCAGGTACTTCAGGTACTTGAGGACCTAAGCCCTTCATAGTCTCTCGAATTTCCGAGACGGATGCCGTAACAGCTGCTGTTCCCGAAGGTTCACCATAGCGCACCGTGCATATTTGCAGATCTAATCCGGGCGTGTTCAACAAAGGATTGACAGAGGTAGTATCATTCTCAAGATTGTATTCTCCAGCATTAGGCCAATTCGAACCCAGCCACATGATTTTAACATAAGGTATAATTTCTGGAGCTTTGGCAATTGCTAACGCTACATTGGTCAGGGTGCCAATAGGAACCAAATACAAGGGCTCTGTAGTATCCTTAAGGGCTTCTTCAATGATAAAGTTGACAGCTTCCTCTCCATCAAAGTTGGACTGGGTAAGGCTAGGAAGAATTTCTTCATAGTCAAGTGAAGCACCAGGGATAATAGGTATTTGCCCCTTTTTTCCACACAACTCAACGACTCGCTCAGCTTCAGCCATATGTTCTTCAATTCCTCCCCCGTTATGGGTAGCATTAACGGTTATTCCTACTACATCAAAATGCGCTGGAGAAAACAACATATAGGCGATGGCGTGTTGGTCGTCTAACTCATTATTTGCATCAGTATCAAGGAGAATTTGTTTCTTTGAGATAGCCTCCCCCTCTAGAGCAGGGCCACAGGACCATAAAGATCCCAAAGCTGCTAGGGCAATTAGGAAAAATAAGGGTTTATTCATTGTTAACTATTTACAGTTCATGATCCCAGGTAAATTGAAGAAAAAAGAAAAGAATTCAAGATCAATCTAGAAAAAAGTTGCCTCCCTGGTCAAGACATTGAATCCTCCAACGTTACCACCACCTTTCCCATCGTCTTCCCCGTTTGAAAGAGTCGAATCGCTTCAGGTAATTCTGGAAAGGGAAAAGTATGGCCTACGTGCGGTTTTCCCAAATTCATTTGTTCTAAATTCCCCAAAATTCGGTGCATAATTTCTACTCGCTCAAAGAGCCAGATCAAGTTGAAGGCCATAACAGATTTATTGAGATTGGTCATATTTTGCGGATCTATTCTGGGCCGGGTGAGATACTTTCTAATCAGATGTATATAGTTGGGACGATTTCCGGGGGTAGCATATTGGGCAGAGCCGTATACAATCAGGCGACTCATGGGTGCCATGGCATTAAAACTTTCGGTTAGGATTTTTCCCCCGATACACTCCATGACAATCTTTAGCTCACGTTCTCCTAAGGCTTGTTGCAAGCTATCCCGAAAATCTTTCCCCCGAACGATCACCTTGTTATATCCCTCCTGCTTGCAAAAGGCAACTTTTGCCTGATTCCCTACGGTACCCACCGTAAATGAAGCAAACTGTTTGGCGATCCGATTGGCCCAAATCCCCACACCTCCTGCAGCAGAGTGGATGAGAACCGTATCATTTTTCTGAATATTCCCTAACTCAATCAAGCCATAGTAAGCCGTGAGCACCTGGACTAAGTAACTAGCTCCTGCTTCAAAGGTCCAATCTGAAGGTAGGGGAAGTACATATCGATAGTCAATGCTCAAGTGGCTAGCATATGCACCAAATCGGGTTACCCCCATGACATGGTCTCCCTTTCTGACTCCCTGGACCTGGTCTCCGCAGGCAATTACTTCCCCCGCATACTCTAGTCCTGGGATAAAGGCTTCTTTCGGGGTAGCCTTGTACAAGCCCCAAATGGCAAACACATCTGCAAAGTTGAGCCCAATCGCTTTTACAGCGATCCATACTTCGTTGGGCAGGAGTGCTGGCATCTCCTCCTGCCAGGTTTTCATTGCCTTAAGACTTCCCGCCTTTAAGCGGTAAACCATTCGCTTCATACAGGTAACATTGTATTATACAAACCGGTCGAGTATCCGCTTTACAGATCCCAAGTAGCTATTCCCAAAGAGAATAACATGGACTAACAGAGGATATAAGTTGTAGAGATCCAAGCGCTGTTCCCATCCGGACTCCAGAGGACGTTGTGCTTGATAGGCTTCATAGAAGGACTGCGGCTGGCGGTCAAACATCGTCATAAAAGCCAGTTCCATTTCCCTATGTCCATAATACACTGCTGGATCAAATATGCTAGCAAAGCCTTCCCTATTTACCAAAATATTGCCTCCCCAAAGGTCGCCGTGTAAAAGTGCAGGGGCTTCCTGAGGGAACCAGTTCTCAAGACGCGTAAACAGTTTGTCAAATGTGGCAATGAGCGAGGGTACTATATTGCCCTTGTCTACAGCCTGTTTAAGCTTGGGTTGGATGCGGCATTCAATAAAAAACTCAGCCCATGAACTTCTGAAGGCATTGGACTGTTCCAATGCTCCAATGAAATTATCGTGATCCAGGCCGAATGCTTCGTTTGTATGAAGGTGCAAGTCTGCTAGTTTCTCTCCAAAATCTTCCCAATAGGCAAGAGCAGGCGCCTTACTTTCGATAAAGTCCAATAGCAGAAATGCATAGCCCTGTGCCTTGTCTAAGTGGTGAACAGAAGGGATCAAAAACTGAGACTTTGATGCCAAGAGTTGTAAGCCTTTAGCCTCCCTTTCAAAATTGGAAAATGCCGAATCTTCATTCCATTTCAGAAAAAAAATTCCTTTGTCGGTCTGAACCTTTTGGGCATTATGGATGCATCCTCCCCCTAAGGATTGGGATTGGAGGACTTGTATTCCTTTTTTAGATAGAAGTTTTTCTTGGATGGGGATTGGAAGCATAAGGATATTCTGAACCATCAATATACGAAGGCCTGTTAAGGTTTCTGCCCCATTTTATGCAAGCATAACAAAACCATTTTACGGAAACTTGTTAATCCACTGTAAAAGTCTGCTCCCGATAAAACGGGATGCCCTTTTTCGACAGCCCTGTTACACGAATGAGGAAATCCCCTTTTGCATCCGACAGGGGATAGACAATACGAGCACTGCCCCTACTATCTAGCGCTACCTTAGGATTCCAATACTCTACCGGGCGGAGATCTGGTACAAAACTCTCTCCGTTTCCCTCCTGTAAGGAAGAGTTAGGAAGCTGGAAAACGGAAGGAATCTGAAAGCCCTGAAGGGGTACGGAAAGATTCTCTGCTAAAATCTCACGAGGGGTTTTCTGAGACTTTGTATATATAGCCATTACCCCAAAATTTCCCAAGTCAGCAAATTGAGATAAAAGTCGATAGGAAGAAAGAAATAATTCCACTCTCTCTACATCTCTCCAGGGAATCTCCAGCACAGCATCCTGATTAGAGGTGATATATCCATTTACTAAAAATAGAGGAGTCTCTTTGAAATAAAGGTTTCTGTCCTTATTAAGTAGACGTAAGGTATAAGGCGGTCGTTTCCCTTTGAGCCGTATATATATAGTCTCCCGAATAAAATCTTCCAAATTTTTAAAGGCTATATAATCTTCTGTCAAGAATCGTTGGTCTGGGATCAAAGTATTCTTTGTCGAAATGATTGTAGGGGCTTGGGCCAGGCTGGGAAGATCAAATAGCTGTTGAAATTGTTTGCGCTTCTTGTGTCTTAGGAAAGCCGTTTGAATGATACTGAGATCGGGAACTGTACTGGGGTTAGGACCCACTGGGAAAATATCCTGTACCTCTCCCCAGGATAATGCAGCCTCACTCACTCCCTCCATAAAAACCTGAGCTACTTGAGATCCATAAAAGCTTGGCACACTTAACCTAAAATTACTCCCTTCTATCTGAGAGGATCGGAACTGACTGGAATCTGTCAGAAAAACTGAAAGCGATGGAGGAGTTGTCTCGCCTTGCGGTGATACTTCCCCCCAAAACCTTAAACTATTTTGGGGGGGCAAGGCTTTAACAGAGGGGTTCTTGACAGGAGATAAAGAGGCTAATGTGGCACTCCTATCCAATATTCCTTCAAGTTTCTTACTAGGCAAGCGTTCATCCATTCTCATTACAGAAATAGAAACCCTCGCATCTACGGGGTCTTCTTCAGGACCGAGTAGAAGAGAAATCTTTAGAGAATCTCTTGGGGATAAATTGTTATTTGATAGGCTAATCTCTAGCCCCATACTTTGCTGCAAGGTTTTAAGGGTAGGCCTGCTATTGAGGGGATTTCCAGACATCTTTTCCCCACTTTTCTCTAAATTGACATCCTTACCAAAGACTGGTAGATCTCTAACAAAGGAATACCCTGGTGAAAACTGAGCATTCCACAAGGTGTAGACTCTGAAGGTATATACCCCTGTAGTCCACGAGGGATCCAGGTAGAAATCCCCGTAGGAATGATTCTCATCGATAGGATGTTTGTTATAAGCAACAACATTTCCCTTAGGGTCCACAAGGTCTACATGAACAACCGTACTGCTTACATCTTCAGCAGGTTGCAGAAAAAAGACCGAGTACCACAACTGCTCACCCACAATATATATTTCCCTATCTAGTTGGGCAAAGCAAGCGTCTGGCAGCTCTTTTGGAGAAGTTGCAGGTTGTGCGTTTATAGCGAATGGGCCCAGTATCCAAATAGAAATAAGAAGGAGAATATGTCGTAAATTCATAAAATTTGCGTTCTAATTATCAAAATAAAAAGGGCGTTCAAAAAATACGTTTTCCAATTCCCAACAAGGCCTACACTGAGGGGGAAGGACACCGGAGGGATTGAAGGGACAACGAGGCGGAACAGATCCAAAACGAAAATCTGAAGAAAAAGTAGTTAGCCTGAGTGTATCTATTGACTCAGCACCAAAGTAGCCCAGGACAATCTCACCAGGATCCAAAATATTCCTAATATTTCCCCTTACTGGAGCAGGAGGTTTATCGAAAATTCCACCTGTCTGGTTAATCACCTCTTGCAGTCTCCGCCAATATTGGAAAGCCTCTTCGGTTATGGAGAATTGGTAGACAGAAAATACATGACGAAGGTTGAAGGTCCAATCAATCTCTCGGTCCGCTATAGGATCCAGCACCAGCGTGGGATTTAAGAAGCCTGACCCATCAACTATCTGAATGTTCTGTGGATTTAAGGGTAACGTGTAATAGCAAATAATCAATTCATCATTGCGAACATCATTTGTAGTATAGGTTTCTTCTACCTCCCACCTGAGATAAGGTCCTGATTCCCAGTCAGGTATTGCGCTCTCTAGGGATAAACTCATAAAAGGGGTTAGCGTAATTACATTTGCTGTAGTAAACCCCTCTTTTCGAAATTCCCGAAAAGATATTTCGCTGATGGGAACTATAGGAGGGATCTTTTCTATCGAAGACTCGTAGCTCTTTCCCTCGACCGCCAATTCTATCCAATATTCTCTTCCTTGCTCACCTTTTACGATAGTACCTGGAAACTGATATATACCTTCTCCTAGGTTCTGCGCCATCTCTCGGTTACCCAAGCCATCGTATATCCATAGTTCTGCTTCTAATACAGGGTCAATTGCCCCAAGGCCAAATTCGTCTGTCCATTCCAAGGAAACAAAATAAGGCCCTTTTCCACTATGTATCTTTCCATCCACAACGAGTTTCCTGTCAAGTTTGCCAGGAATGGATTCGACCTCATAGGGATCAATGCATCCATGAGTCATCCCCAAAAGGATAACTAAACAAAAGGGATATATGGGCTTGCAACACTTCACGGTAAACCTATATCAAAAAAAAGGGGGCCTATCAACCTCAGCACCTTCTAAAAGGAGACAATTGTAGCATTCTGCAGGTTGCCTGGGATCAAAAAAACCTAGATTCACACAACGTGGCTGTGCAAGTCTGAACTCAAAATCAGACTTTACGGTGAAGGTCCGAATAGTATCCACTGAAACAGCCTCGAAATAGCCCAGGACTAGTTCTGCAAAGTCATCGGAATTGGACATATTCCCTCCTACAGCGGCAGGAGGAGTATCAAATATACTTCCCACCTGGTTGGTTACCCGTTGCACCTGTTCCCAGTAGGTATATGCTCCCTGTGTGGTAGTATATTGAACTACACTGAAAACGTGCTTAGAGGAAAAAGTCCAATCAATTTCCCTATCTCCTACCCATTGATTTTCCCATCTTCCTTCCGAAAAAGCTTCTCCATTGAAAATCGAAACCGTTTGGAGATTTGTGGGAAAGGTGAAATAACAGGTGCGGGAAAAGCTCCCTGGTGGTGGGGGAGGATTCTCAACTAAGGAATACGTCTCGAGAGTTCTCCACCGAAAGAAGGGACCATCCTCCCGTTCTGGAACGGGTGTGTCGATATAAATCTCCACAAAGGGTAAGGTCGTAACCACATTTGATTCTGTAAAAAATTCCTTATCCACATATTGCCAGCGGATGCTTTCAACTTGTACAGGTTCAGGTATGGTTTCTGGCTTGGACATATAGCGACTATCCCCAATTTGCAGTTCTAGTGTATACGTCTCTCCTACCTCACCCTGGATCGTATTTCCAGGAAGTAGGTATAAACCTTCTCCCACCTCCTGTAATGCTTCCTCCTTACCAGAGGCAGTGAAGACGCTGCCTGCGGCCTGCTCAACAGGCTGAATAGCTCCTAGGCCACTACCAGCTACTCGCTTCAATTGAATTGTGTATGGACCAGGCCCGGTGTGGATTTGCCCATCCACTACCAGCAGGTTCTCTATCTCATTAGATGGAAGCTCGACGGAAATCTCTTCTATACACCCCCAAAAAAGGATACAAAGCATAAGAACTGCTATGAAACTTCTATTGATCATAGTGAGAGAAAAGCTTAGAAGCGAAAGTTGTAGGTAATGGAGGGAAAAGCTGTTCCCAAAACAGCTAAGCGAAAGGCATTGGGAATAAAACGATCTTCCCTCCGCTGAAAGAAAATGGAAAACGCATTCTTTCGGAAGTATACATTGTATACGGAAAAGGTAAGGGTATTCTTAAGTCTTTTCCGTCTGATAATATTGGGTTCTATGGTGTAGGAGAAGTCTAGCCTATGGTAATCGGGAATCCGCAATTGGTTGCGCTCTGAATAGTGGGGAATCACATGGGTTCCAATCGTATAGTCCGCTATGGGGGCAGTGATCGGTCTACCCGTACTGAAGGTGAAGTTTGCAGATAGGCTGTGTTGCTTATTCAATTGCCATGTATTGACCATATTGATCTGGTGAGGCTTGTCAAAATTAGAAGGAAACCAGTCTCCTTCATTAATATTTTCTTCGGGAGAATCGCCCCTCACTCTTCTCAAAGATCGGGCATAGGCATAGGAAAGCCACCCTGTCCAGATTCCTTTTGTCTTTCGTATAGATAATTCCCCTCCATAAATCTGGCCTTCTCCGACGAGTAATTCCGTTTCTAGATGGGGGTTGAGCAGTAAATCAGGGATATCCTTGTATTCGTTTAATTGCTCTATATCTTTGTAGTAAAACTCTAAGGAAGTTTCCCATGCGTTAGAACGGAAGTTCCGAAAGAACCCTATGGAATAGTTATTAGCGATTTGCGGGGGAACATAGGGAGTGCTCACCTGCCAAAGGTCTACAGGAGTTGCCGCGGCTGTATTAGAGATCAAGTGAATATATTGACGCATGCGGTTATAGCTCATTTTTATTGAGCTTTTCTCATCCAGGGTTATCCGTAGGGCCGCACGAGGTTCCCACCCTGAGTATTCCTGAATAACCGAACCTGAGCCGTAAAAAATTGTATCCTGAATATCCAATTCATTGCGTGGCTGATCATTTGGATAGACGAAGACAGAGTCCGCACCCACTTGCTGATAGAATGAGTATCGAATTCCTAGGGAGAGGGAAATGAAATCTCCCAAGGCAATTTCATCATTTAGGTAGGCTACCCATTCTCTTCCTTGCTCTTTACCCACCTTCTGAGGTGCAACCCCCGAATCATTCCCTCGGGCACTAAAGGTTTCTGCCTTGCTGTCATAAGAATTAAGCTCCGCGCCAAAATTCAAGGTATGCGATGCGCTGGGAGCGAATAAAAAATTCTGCTTGACCTTGTAATAGTTTATTCCTCCTTCTAAGTCGAATGCATCTTGTCCTTCAGGGTCAAAGAACTTACTCGAATAATCGCCATAGGCTGCATGAGTGGTTGAAGAAAGTTTTTCAGATAGGACATTTCTCCAATTCACATCTATCAATTGGGTTCCCCAGCTAAATCCATAATCGGAAGAAAACTGAAAGTGGTCTCTACTGGAATAGGCGGATAAAGAAAGAATACTATTCAAGTTGAATCGATGGGTGATCCGGGCATTGGCATCGTAGTATAAGGCAGAGCTTTCCTTGACGTCAGGATTTGCCGCAAGTCTTAGGACCCAATCGGCATAAGAGCCTCTTAGTCCCACAACAAATGAAGTTTGGTCTTTTTTTATGGGTCCTTCGAAGGAAACACGACTTGCTACAGCCCCAATTCCTCCCTTTCCTGAAAAGTTTCGAAAATCTCCCTCCTTAAGCTGTACATCTAGCACAGAGGCTATTCTCCCTCCAAATTGGGCGGGGATATGGCCTTTATACAGCGTAACCTGCTCAACCAAATCGGGATTGAAGATGGAGAAAAAGCCTAATACATGTGAGGTATTGAATATCGGCGATTCGTCCTGCAAAACCAAGTTTTGATCGATTGTTCCTCCTCGCACGTTGAAGCCGCTGGAACCCTCCCCCACTGAACTTACACCTGGAAGCATCATGATACTTTTCACGACATCTACCTCGCCCATGAAAGCCGGCATGCGCCTCATTTGATTCATACTGAGCTGAGATATACCGACATTGGTTGAGCTAATATTTTGATCGGTAGCCTCAGCCTCAAGGAGAACTTCATCCAGGCGATAAGCCGTTAAATCCATTTCTATTTCCCATTGGTCATCCGAATAGACCACGACATCCTGAACGAATTCTGCAAAGCCCGTAGATCGAATCGCTATTTGATGTTCACCTACCGGAACTTGGAGTTCGTAACGCCCCCGCTCATCCGTAAAGGTTCCAATCTCCTTGTCCAGTACCTCCATTTGGGCCCTTGCCAGGGGATTTCCATTCGTAACGTCTATTACCCTACCTTCAATCCTAACATACCTTCCCTGAACGGGATTCAGAGAATCTCCCAAAACTACTCCTCGGTTTATTCTCCTTCCTGTATTGGCTTCAACAGGAGCTCTGTAAACCAATTCCTGGTCCAGTAAGGTAGACGGTGCTACTACTATCAAGTGCTCATCATAGGAGATAAAACCCATATTGAGGGGCTCTAATAGTTGCGAAAGAAACTGAGGAAGTGCGAGGGTGTCTCGAGGAAGGTTTATGGGAAACTGAGGCATCCAACTGTCTTGATAGAAGAAAGAAAGCCCATACTCATCTTGGAGGCTAGAAAGAATTTGCTCAAGGTTTCCACTCCCATTTCTAGGCTCTACTTCGATTGTTTGTATTTGGGGAAATACAGATTTTGCGAGTCCAAAAACGATAAAGCATAAAATGATTGACTTCGATAGATGGAATCGTAGCATATGGTTAGTTTCGGTCCTTTAATATATTCAAATTACAGATTATATCCTGAATTAATTCATACAATAATTCATGGACCGTAAGAATTAGCACAAAAATATTTCCTTCCTTTTTACATTCAACATTCGATTGAACTATTCCTGAATTCGTCTAACATTTTACTATTTTCAAAAAGTGCATACCACTTCGATCATTTTATAAAAGATTAGCAAAGAAATATGTCAGAACGTAGGACCTTCATAAAAAAATTATCTGGACTTGGCTTAGGGGTATTTTCTAGTTGGGAGGGAATACGCATGGATAGGAGCGCTTTAGCCCCTGATTCCTTTTGGTCTTTTGTTCAGAAACAGTTTCCCATTACACATGTAAAAACTTACTTTAATACCGGAACTATGGGTCCTTCTCCGTATGGGGTGTTAGATAGGGTACGAGACCATAACACATGGATGGAAACAAATGGGGAATACAAAGGAACTGAGGAAGCTAGAAATCGACTTGCTCAGTTTTTAGGGTGTCTGGAATCTGAAATTTCCCTTACCCACAATACAACAGAGGGTATCAATATTATGGCTTGGGGATTATCGCTAAAGCCTGGGGATGAGGTAATACTCAGTACACATGAGCACGTAGGCAATGCCTTACCTTGGCTGAATAGGGCTAAATTAGAGGGGATTCGCCTGATTCCCATTGTTCCAGGTCTTACCCAGGAAGAGAATTATCAACGTGTAAAAGCAGCTATAGGACCCAGAACTAGAGTCATTGCCTTACCCCATATTACCACCACGACGGGAACGCTTTTCCCCATTCAGGCCATTGCTGAGTTGGCAAGGAGAAAGAACATCTGGACTTGCATTGACGGAGCTCACGCGCCGGGCTCTGTAACCCTTAACCTACACAACCTGAACGTGGATTGCTATGCAGCTTCTTGTCATAAATGGATGTGTGGACCCAATGGAACCGGTTTCTTATATGTGAAGGAAAATATGCTGGATGCCCTGCAAGTCTTCCACGTTGGAGCGTACTCCGATACAGGATGGGAAATCTCTCCCGATAATCAGACACTCAAGGGCTACAACCCCACCGCTCATCGGTATGATTTTGCCACTCAAAATGCAGCCCTGTACCAAGGTGTGGTAGCTGCAATTGATTTTTTGGAGTCAGTGGAAATGAAGAAGGTATCACATCGCGTGAGGGACCTTTCTACCCACTTATTTGAAGAGTTGGACAAAATAAAACGGGTAAACATCCTAACTCCTCGCGAGAAGGAATCCCGAGCGGGTATGGTAAGCTTTACCCTAGAAGCTATGGATTTCAGGGAGTTCGGAAAACGAGCCAGTGCTGCGAAATTTCGCATACGCTTAGTTCCAGAATCTGGATTAGACGCTATACGAATATCAACCCATATTTTTAACGACCACAAGCAGATTGATTCATTTGTCAAATTGGTTAGAGAATTATAGTTCTTGAAGTATATGAAGGTATTACCTAGGAAACTATCTTCACCAACCGATCTCAACTGCCTCCCCAGTCTCTGCCGCCTCAAAAATCGCCTCAATAATTTTCAAGTCCTTCCAGCCTTCATACCCTGAGTTCATAGGTTCCTGATCTTCCAGCACACACTGAGCAAAATGATCTATTTGGGCAATCTGTTGATAGGGAGGAGTCGTAAAGGATAAAGGACCTTCGTGAGTAAGTCCCGTAGCACCTGTAGCATTAAATGAGGGACTTAGCTGAAACCAACCTCTCTCTGCGGTAGCATACATGCGATCAACATAGGCTGAGTATGAAGTTGTAGAATTGCTAAAGGCTCCACTGGGGAATTCCATCTGCCAACTCATGTGTTCCCAGATTCCCTTGAAAATCTCAGGACGATGGACTAGCCCTTGAGCAGTTACCCGTGTGGGCTCTTCCCCTACTACCCTTCTACAGCCCTGAATGGCATATAGACCCAGGTCTATCAAGGCTCCTCCTCCTCCTAAGTCTTTATTGAGCCGCCAGGAAGTAGGATCAGCCATGGAAAAACCCAAACCCGCCTCCATCATTTGGACCTTTCCATGAACCTTTTCCACCCCCATTCGTCGGACTTCCAGATGGTGGGGTTCAAAATAAAGTCGATATCCCACGGATAATTTCACCCCCGCCTGTTTACATCCTTCCATCATATCCAAGCATTCCTGAGCGGATATTCCCATGGGCTTTTCACAGATTACATGTTTTCCTGCCTCTGCAGCTCTGAGGGTAAACTCCTTATGCATCGCATTGGGCAGTACGACATACACGATATCTATTTCCTCATTGTCTTTGATCTTATCAAACTCCTCATAAGAATACATATTCCTAGCTTCAATACCGTACTCTTTAGCCCAGGTTTCTCTTTTGGATGGAGTACCCGTTACGATTCCCTTTAGTTCACACAATTCGGTGTGTTGCAGTGCGGGTCCCAATTGAAAGTTGCTGTATCGGCCAAGGCCTACTAGCGCTACGCCTAATTTCTTCTGTATTTCTGGCTTTGAAGAAACAGAAAAAGGATGCACTAGCGCGGCACCCAATCCCAGGGAGCTCAATTGCACGGCTTTACGACGAGATATAGTAGCGGTAGGGTTCATAAAGGGTCGGAGTTTTTAGGGTTAATAGCCTTGTATACGTGGGGAATAGTTTTGAGATACTTGTCTAAGGATAAAAATTATGCTAATATTTTTATCACATGAAGGATATTCTACTAAATTCATGTTAATTTTGCTGAAATTTTAGCATTGCCATGAATAAACCGCACGACCACCTATTTAAGTCCACCTTTTCTGACAAACAGATTGCTAGGGACTACATTCAACACTTCCATCCCTCTCAATTGACTTCCCATCTTGATTTAAACAGCCTGGAGTTATCCGCTACCTCTTATGTGGACTCAGAGTTGAAAGAGTCCCTTTCAGATGTGGTATATTTCTGTAAGTATGGGGAAGAGGACTTTTAGCAGCCATTTTCCAAACCTGGATAATACGCTTAGGCCCTTCATCCCAGATTTTGGGTATCTCCTTACTGATTTAGCGGATTGGTCGGATGAGGCCTTGATGGCCCTTAAAGCAGGCCTAGTTCGAAACGTGATGCTTATGCTGAAGCATTACCGAGATGAGGTATACACCCTTCACAATATTGAAAGGCTATTTGTAGATGTTGAGCGGTACTTGGAGAGTCCCACTCAGAATTCCCATATCAAAAAATTTTGGGTATACTTGTTCAATACCAATGAACTTAAAGATGAAGAATTTCGTAAATTGTTTAATAGATTGTCAAATTTCATAAAGAATGAAGCTATGACTACTTACCAACAGATCCTAGAGAAAGGGAAGATTGAGGGTAAAGCCGAAGGAAATTTAGAAAAAGAAAACTTCATCATCACTAATGCCTTTGAAGATGGCTTTGAGATTTCGGTAATCGCTCGACTAACTGGCCTCTCTGAATCAGAAGTAAAAGACCGGATCCGGAAACTAGGTTTGGAGAGATAAGTATTCTCTGGAGACACATGCCTAAAATTTTTTCTATAAGGCAATTCACCTTATTCCTACCTATTACCTTTATCCCCTCTTCTCAGCAAACCAATTTCACGCAGCTCCGCCAAAATTTCCCATAATCTTCCCAAAAGACAAAGTTACACCCCCAATGCGGAGCGGGGTCAGACATATAGGCCAGAATCTTACCTTTTCCTACCTCTCCTAAAGCCAGTGCAGGGTCTCCTGTTTCTTGAAAGTGCATGAGAATCCGGCCGGCATTCGTTTGTAGGGTTTTGTTATAGCCTAAAATAGGGGGACAGGAAGAAAACGCTATTTCGGGGAATAGCTTTTCGCCTTCCGCTGTAAAAACAGGTGCGTATCCTTCCGTACTCTCTACCAAATCTTCAGTAGGCAGACATTCCACAGGTAATATCTCCTGCAAACGGGTTCTTCCCCAACCTCCTTTTCCCATTTCTCCTGTGAAGGAATACCACCCTCCCAGAAAGAGCATACCCATCCCAGCGCGTGCGGCTTCTACTGTGAGTCGGATCCTATCTGGAAAGGTAAGAATTTCCTTGCCAAATTTCCCTCTGTCAAAAAAACTAGGAGCCAATTGGAACAACTTGGCATCTATATCGCTGAAGATCAATACATCATACTCTTCGAGAATTTTTTCATAGTCTCCTGGTCCTAATTTATTGTAAAAATCCCAAGCAGGTACAGAATTGACTTCGTATTCTCGGGTTTCTTCGAGGGCTTCTTTGAGCCACTTTCCATAGTTGAATATATCGAGTCCTTTGTGTGAAAAGTGGAAAGGAGTTTCTGCGAAAACGGGTCCTGTGAGTATGGCCCAGTCCCCTACGTAATAAATTTTTTTCATATATCTTTTTTGAGGAAAGTACAAGAAGAATTCAGAGAAGAAAAAATATAGGAGAGCAAATTCAAGAACCTCAAAAAAAGATTCGTACTTTACCTTTTACAAAGCAAAGCACAGTATGCCTGCAAAGTTCTGGAATTCTGAAAAGCTTTTGAGCATATCGGCTATACTAATCAGTTTAGCCACTTTATTTACCGTTATTTACCAGGCGAACCTAATGCGAAAGCGGCAGTATGCCTCGGTACTCCCCTATTTAGAATTGTGGCAAAGTAGGATAAATGGAGAAACTTTTGGATTGTCTTTAGTAAACAATGGATTAGGACCCGCTTTTGTAAAACGGGTTCAGGTAATCTACCAGGATAAGGCATACCCAGGGGATTTACACGATTTTCTCTATAGCGATATTGTTTTGAAGGAAGATTCCATCAAGAAGTTATTTTATTCAAACTTGTTGCCTGGTAGACTCATCCCCCCAGGAGGAACCGTAGAATTGTTGAAAGTTGAGGGATCTGCAAGGGATTTTCAAATCTTGAAAAAATGGATTTCTTCTAGAAATGTACAGCTCGAGGTCATTTATTCCTCCGTATACGAGGAGTTTTGGAGCCTTAAAGGCATAGGTGATGCCCCTACCTCATGCCGAAGTGTTGCAAAGTGTGGTACTCCTCTACCTCCCTAAAAGCCCACTATTCCCTAATCGTTTTCCTGCGAATGAATAAAAAATATACTACCCATACCATCCCAATTCCTCCAAGAAAAGGCCATAACTTATCTATGGACATATTTTGGGAATGACCCTCCGGTTCTACAACTTCTATCCGTTGATTTACTAGTTGATCCGTTAGCACCTGAGAATCTCGGCCTATCCATTTTACAATTACTGAGTCTACCATATCTACCTCTCCCACCCCAAAATGGGCAATGGTTGAGTTCTGAGAAAGGTGGCTAGAGCCTCCTCCGTCTATTTCCCGGATCATTTTCCGTTTCCCCACTACAACCTCTATTCTAGATCCTAGTCCATTCATTTCCGACTGCGTTCCTGTAAGGTCCACTTTCAACCAATTCCCTTTAGTAGAATCATTCCGATACAGGCGGGTCACCGTAGAGGGTCCATATTCCATAACAGCCTTCTGGTTGATTACTAAGATATCTAGGTCCCCATCATTTTCCATGTCAAAGACTACCGAGCCTCTTCCAATTCCATAGTCCTTCAGTCCCATTTCATTCGCCTTTTCTACATAGCCTCTCTCTGTGTTTTCGAAGTAAAAATCTCCCATGGGATGGTCATTGGGATTGAGGTCTCCATTGGCAACAAAAAGGTCTAGATCACCATCGTGGTCGAAATCGGCAAAATTTGCCCCCCAACTAATGGTAAAGAAGTCCATGCCATAGTCTACAATTCTGTCTACAAAGGGTTTTCCAGGCCCTTGATGCTCCATGAAGGCATTAAAGCGAATATTGGTCAGGTAATAATCGAGAAAGCCATTATTATCAAAATCTCCTACAGCCGTACCCATGGAATTGATCTTCAAATCCAGCTCCATTTCTTCGCTGATATCCTTGAATTTCTTTTGAGGATAGAGGTTTTCTAGTAAAAAATTGGGGGTAGCCTTATAGCCAAAGTCGTGATTGACGAAGAGATCCAGGTCGCCATCATTATCAAAGTCTGTAAAGATTCCCCCAAAGCTATACCCTTTGTAATCTAGTCCATAGGACTCAAATACGTCCTGAAAGGATTTTCCCTTTTTATTGAGAAATAAAAAATCCTGGGAAATTTGGTTGGCATTTACAATGGTCTGGTCGTTGATGTAGGTAAGGTCCCCTTCATAGTTGCGGAAGTAGTTCCCTACATATAGATCAGGGTAACCGTCTGCATTGATATCCCCAAAGTTTGCCCCAGTACTAAAGGAGGGTAAATCTGCCAGGCCAAACTGTTGGCTCACATCCAAAAATGTATTATTCCCCTGATTGAGAAAGAGCAAATTGGGCGAGCGGGGAATCTTCTGGGTGCTATCCTTAGTAGTGATGGTAGTAATAAACAGATCTACCCAACCGTCTCTATTTACGTCCGCGCCAGATACGCCTTGGGTAACATATTTACGCGTTTCTTCCAAACCAGAGCCTTCATAAATATTTTTGAAGGTTCCATCTCCTTGATTGAGATACAAAACATCTTCATTCATCCCACTGGTGAGAAAGAGGTCTTCAAAACCGTCCTTATTCAGGTCAAAGACACAGATCCCGCCTCCAAACATGCCTTCATATACGATGAATTGGTGATCAATACCTGCTTGCGCGGTGATTTCAGTGAAGGGGGTTTGTCCAATTAGGGTACAAGGAAATAAGAATAGGAGGTATAGGGGTATAAGGTATCGGTCGGGTAAGCAGTATTCTACCATCCACAGATTTTTCATGAATATTGGGTTTCCTTCTGCGTTTTTCATAATCAATCACAGTCCTTCTACATCTTTTTTTAACGTTCAATTTCGCCACTTGAGCGAATTCACATTTCGAGCGATTCGGCTCCCCTCATCCAGTCCCACTTGGTTGTCCTGATGTGTATGGATTCCCCCTAAGAAACGAGAGTCCGCTGTTTCTGTAGCTACCTCCCAGAAGGATCCGAATGAACGTTCTACGAAATCAGTTTCTCGCAGTTCATCTCGCTCTCTTCCTACGTGTGCACTGTCGATAAAGGCAAAGGGAGCCCCCATCAGATCCGTTAACACAACTGCCGCTGCTGCTGCCTGGATCGCGTGGCCTGACGGAAAGGATGGAAAAGGGGGATCTGGCCAGAAAGACTCCCAGGATTGATCGATAAAGCGGGGTACAAATGTGTTGGGCCGTTCTGAAAAATGGTGATACTTCCACTTCCAACACATGATGAATGCGTCCGCTACTGCCATCCCCACCCGTGCATAAGTCTCTGCACTCTGGATGAGGCTCGCATTTTCCATTTCCAATCCAATAGTAGCTAGATAATAAGAGTGTCCTGGGGGAGTGAAGGTATCGTCAGGATCATCACTCCACCAAATGGCCGTTTCCTTTTCCTGTTGGGTTAGTTCTTGTTCCTTTTGGTAGACTTCGTAGAACTGTTGGTAATAGGGTGATCCAGCTGTCGTATCAAATGGAATCATTTCGGGGGTTGGAATCTCGCCATTAATCGCTACAAACGTGCGATTTTCCCCCCAATGGGGATGTAAAGGATGATGGCTAAAGGATTGAGCGTACAAAGGAGGCTTCCAAGAACCAGGGCGTTCAGGATGTACGAGGTCTTTATCAAAATTCCGTAGATAGCCCCTGTGGCCTCCGTCTGTCTTTGACCACTGAAAAATTGCCTTTGCAATTTCTTTCCCGAAGGCTACAGATCGATCTATACGCTCTTGATCCTTAATTTTTTGGGAGTAGTAGCGATAAAATACATTCTCAAGAGAATCTATCTTAGCTTTGTTTTCATCTGACGTTTGCACGTAAATGCTGTCTAGAATAAAAGCCTGTCCAGAATTGAGGGCAAGTTCCCAACTATAGGCTTCATCGGGATTGGGGAGGGGTAACGTTGCTAGTCCATTTACCTGGCCTGCCAAAGAATTATGTGATTCATAGCCGTGAACGACCGACTCGTACATGGTCAACCCTATATATCCAAGACAACGGGAGGCAAACGTAGGGGAATTCGCTGGCGTAAATTGGGTGATGTAAAGTGCCATCTCAGCCCAGGAGGTAGTAAGATCGATAGCAGAGTAGTCTTTCTGTTCCTGAGTACAGCCAAGCCCCACCATACAGATGCATAGAATATAGCTATTCCAGGTTCTTTTCTTCATTTCTTTTTTGAAAGAGTGAGTTATTCTAAGATTTCTGAAACAGAAATGCTAAATTCTTCTCCTGATATTTCTAGTGTAAATACATCTCCTGAGAAATATATTTGTTTCGAGGTATATTGACCATTCTTAGGCACTTCATACACCTCTAGTTGTCCTTGATCAATATCCAGTAACCAAACTATTGAGACTCCAACTTTGGCGTATAAAGGAACTTTTACCTCTCTATCGTAGTCAATAGAAGGCTCCGCTACTTCCCCTATTAGTAATATATCTGAACTTTCAGCATGCCGGTCTTTATAAACTCCTTTAGGAGGTTTTAATAAGGCGATATCGGGTTCAGGTTCTGAATGGGAATCTAGCTTAAACGGATTTTGAATACTTACCACTGCTTTATTGCCAAGTAACGCATGGAATAAATGGTTTAATTGATTGACGTAGTAGATATGGCGACTTCCTACAGGGCTCATGGAAAATATTTCTCCATTAATGAGTTCGACCTTATCTGATTCAGATAATATACCTACCTGAAACATCTGAAGGTAATCCTCTACAGTTATAGTATGTCTTTTAAGTTTAACTGGCATAACATACAATTTACAAATTCCTCTCCTTTTTATATGCAACTACGGGAGCCCCGTTTACTCCAAATAGTAAGATGTCTCCTATTCGTACCATACTCCTTACATCTCCCTGAAGCTTAAATCCTGAGATTCTTTGAGGAATATATTTGAATCCTCCTTCTTCTGTTCCTTGTAAAAGCACCCCATAATTGGCATCCATTTTTCCTAATCTCAGCTTGAAGTGATCATCATTCCCACATAGTAAGAGATCTAACCAACCATCTTGGTTATAATCGAAGGATTCAATGGCATGAATCGGGGAAATTTGGGCTTGTACGGGTAAGGGTCTGGCGTCATACTGCCCGCCATCGGTCTGTACAAATAGCATAGTCTCTAGCTGATTAGCTATTCTGTATTCAGCGTCTTGAAGATCCTCCTGAGTAAATAAATCTTCCATAGTTATATCCGCATAGCTCTCATAGTTAGGGAAACGAGGCCTAAAGACCGCCAACTGCCGCATTAATTCGTCTCGGGTAACATAGGGATAGCTATTCCCCTGGATGTAGTAACAGAAAAAGGGATCAACGGAGCCATTGTTGTCAAAGTCTTTGAAATACAGTTCCGCAGGTTGGGAAGAGGATACTTCAAACTGGACATTTGTCCCAATATTGCCCACGATTATTTCTGGATACTTGTTCCCAACCAAATTTGATACATACAGCGTATTCCAAAAGCCCCTAAATTCCCTATTAAAGTAGGCATTTGTTTTATTTTCAAGCTTTTCCCCCGATTTTGCGAATACAGTGATGGGCAGCCATTCTCCCACGATAATAAGCTCTTCTTGCTCATCTTGGTTTAGGTCTACCCATTCTGCATCTGTCACCATACCCAATTCAGATAGAGTAGGAGCCCAATCCGATGTCTGATCCGAAAAGGTGGCATCCTGATTATTTAGTAAGATAAAGCTCGCTGGTGCTTCTGGGTATCTTCCTGGAATAACCCGACCTCCTACAAAAAGGTCCTCGTAGCCATCTCGATTGATATCGGATACTGCTACTGCCCCCGTACTTACCGGCATATTGGGAAGCGCTTCAGGGCTTTTTCGAAAATTCCCCTTACCGTCATTTATATATAGCCTATCTTGGAGCATCTCGTCCTTGGGCTTCCATTTGTGATAACCTCCACTGGCAACATAAAGGTCGAGATACCCATCCTTATTGACGTCAATCAAGACAGCATCTGTATCTATATATCCCTTATCTTGCTCGAATGCTGCTATGCGTTTCACCGTAAATTTTCCACCACTTGACTGTAGAAATAAGCTAGCGGCTTGATCCAAAGCGCCTCCTATAAATAGATCCATTTCTCCATCTCCATTTACATCTCCCTTGACCATACAGGGGCCTGAATAGGAAGGTTCCTCTAGAAGTAGTGGCTGGCGGTCAAAGTCGTTGATAGCTTGTTGCTTATGGGTAAAAGAAAAAGGAGATCGGGTGGGAGTGAAATAAGTTTCTTCTGAGTCTCGAGTGGAAGTAGCTTCACCAGCCTCTCCTTCCGTCAAAACCAAGACTTGATTAACAGGGACTTCAGTCAGAGTTTGAACTTTACCGCTAGACCATGTAACTACCAAAGAGTCAATCACTTTTTCTTCCCCAATCCCGAAGTGGAGAATAGGCGATACGGAAGATAGGTATCCCCGAGATAATCCCTGCTCCATTTGCTGCTCGACCTCACCCGACCAAATTCGGACTTTTGCGCCTATACCCTGTCTATTAAGAGCGTTACCTACCAATTTTATTTGTAGATAATGCCTCCCACTGGTCTCAATGGCCATATTCTGATAGATAAATGCAGGCTGGTTGATGTTATTGACAATCAAATCCAGGTCTCCGTCATTGTCCAAATCTGCATAAGCAGCCCCATTGCTATTTGATGGGGATGAAAGGCCCCATTTTCGCGTTTGGTTTTGGAAGCCCTGGCCTTTCTGATTGGAGAACACATAGTTTACTACATTCGAGGAAGGCATCTCCTTGATGATCGCCAATACATCCTGTCGAGTAAGTCGCCCCTTCACAGCTCGATAGGTTTCCATATAGTTGACAAAATCCCGATTGGAATAATCCCGGAAATAGCCGTTGGTGATGAAGAGGTCCTTCCAGCCATCATTGTCGTAATCGGCTAATAAAGCTGACCAACTCCAATCCGTATTGGAAATCCCAGCCAACTGCCCTATTTCACTAAAGGTGCCATTTCCATTGTTCAGCTGGAACATATTGCGCATGTACTGGTAATGGAACCCGTTTCTTACATTTAGGTCGAATTTGGCATAATTCTCTGGAGCCATGAGGAGCTTTTGCCTTCGGTTGTCTTCTGGGAGCATATCTAGTGTAATGATATCTGGCAATCCATCATTGTTTACATCAGCTATGTCATTTCCCATAGAAAAATGGCTGTTGTGCCCCAAACTATTGGCGAGTTCATCTCGAAAGGTGCCATTTTTATTATTCACATATAAATAGTCAGGGATATCATAGTCATTGGATACATAAAAATCCATCCACCCATCATTGTTCACATCTGAGATTCCCATTCCTAAGCCATAGCATAGACTCGACCCCGCAATACCAGATTGCTGAGTTACGTCTGTAAATTTTCCTTGACTTTGCCGAAAGAGGCGAATTCCTTTCAAGGGATCGTCTTTTTTTAACTCCCGAGCTGTATTAGCCTCGTTAAGCACGGGTAGAGACTTAGGGTTGTGGTTGAGCAAGAGCATATCCAGGTCTCCATCGCGATCGTAGTCAAAGAAGTGCCCCTGGTTACTGAAGGCCGTACTTGCTAAACCGTACGTTTCAGCTTTCTCTTTGAAGATAGGAATTCCGGCCTCATTATTTCCCTGATTGATGAAGAGCTGATTAGCCCGCTTAGGGTCAGGCATAGTACCCGAGTAACACAGGTAGATATCCATCCGCTTATCTCCATTGATATCCACAGCGGTCACTCCTGTCTTCCAAGGTCCATCTCTTCCACGAGCTCCCGAAAGTTCTCCCACTTCCTGGAAGGTCAAATTTCCTTGGTTTATGTACAGGGCATTCCTACCCATATTGGAGGTAAAATAGAGGTCTATGAAGTCATCTCCATTAAAATCTGCAGCTGCTACTCCTCCGCCATTATAGAAATACTCGTACAAGAGGACATTGGTGTTCAAGCCCTCCGTTAATACGTTCTGAAAGGTAATGCCCGTTTCACTACTAGATAGGAGCTTAAACAAGGGTGGGTGGACTGAGGAAACCGAATCTTGAGAAGACTCCACTACCCGCTCAACACCTTTCTTCTTCCCACAACTCAGGAAAATAAATGACAGGAGGAAAAAAATAGGGACGGTAGTCCGACCTATTGAGGTTTGCATCATGGTATAATAATAAGAAAATCTATCCCCATTTGTCGAGGATAGATTTTCCAATATGAGTTATTTTTGTAGCACTTAGGTGTCCTTCTGCTCGCACCTATCTCCTCGCACCTTAGTATGCTCTATTATTCTCCGTATCCTGGATTTTGGATTAGCAAGTTATTTCGAAGAATTTCTCCCCTTTGTATCGGGCGGAAATACATCTTATCATCCCAGGCACGGTTCTCAACTTCCGTATTATCTACCACGGTGTACGTATAGTCATACACCTCCTTATCGTGTCGGTAGGGTTCGTGTGGAGTAGCTCCAGGTTTGAGGGTAGCCCTTATATCAATCACCTGAATACCTCGTCCAAGGGTTTCGGGGGCTATCATCCAACGCCTTGCATCGTAATATCTATGCTCCTCATAGGAGAGCTCTATACGTCGCTCGTTGATGTAGCGAGCAAGCAAATCAGCGCCTGCATCTGTGATTGCAGGCAATCCTGCGCGGAAACGAATGCGGTTGAGCCATGTGCGTGCTTCCTCCTCATCTCCCAACTGGATACTTGCTTCTACGTAGTTCAATACAGCCTCAGTCACCCGAAGAAAGGGCCAAGGAACCGTCTGAGCTGTAGATTGGTTATCGGGAAGTGCGGGATCTGGATCGATAAATTTCCTCACATAGTAATGTGTTCTAGAGCCATTCCAGTTCTCAATAGGAGACTCACGTGTATCGATTCCATTAATAGTCCCTCCATTTCCATCATCATAGGCTCCTGTCTGAATCTGATTCATTGGATCCAGAGCTGCCACATCACCTGGTCTGATCTTCCACTCTGCTCCATCGTACATCACGGTTGCATAAAAACGAGGATCTCGATTGATATAAGGATCCGCGGCATGATCGGGATTGTTCCAGTCGAAACTCGTCCCATCCATCATTTCAAAATCGTCTACGAATTGCTGGATAGGAGTATTACCCGCCCAGTTGCGGTATCCGTTGGGACCATTATTGATTCCCCAATTAATTCCTCCTAGCGGCCAATTGTTTTCTCGGGTAAACAAAGAAGTATGCGTCCGTTGGAAGAGGAGTTCAGAGGCTGCAGCTGCATCTCCCTGAGAACTTTGGCCTCCCATAGCAATAGAAAGGTAATTAGCGGTACCTTCTTCTACCGACACAGGGGCCGTGAGGTCTAATTTATAGCCAGGAGCCCTTTCAATCACAGCCCTTGCGGCTGTCTGAGCAGCCTGCCAACGCGCATTGCGATCTCCACCCGTATAGGCCACTAACGCTATATCAGAATAGCCTGCATGTGCTGCGGATTGGGTCTGAGCTGTGGGAGCATCAAACAAATCACTGGCAGCATATGCTAGAACACGTGCCTTCAAGGCCATTGCAGATACCATAGAAGCACGACCTGGGGCTTCAGGCTTTCCATCTAATAGAGCAATGGATTGGTCTAGGTCTCCTACAATAAAATTCACGGTTTCCTCAAAGGTGTTACGCGCGATCGAATAATCCTCATCAAGTCCATAGGGACGATCGATGATGGGAACTCCACCGTACAACCTCATCAGTTCATGGTAGTAGTGAGCTCGTAAAAAGAAAGATTCCCCTAAAAGACGGTCTCTCAATTCAGTATCACTAAAAGTGGAGGTGGGTAAGTTCTCGATAGCAATGTTTGAAGAGCGTACCGCACGATACAACTCATCCCAAGTACGTACTACCCGAGTATTCCCTGGGTTAGTAGGCGTAACCGTAGCTTCAGTATGAACTTCCATATTCCTGCCTGCATGTGTAAACATGGCTTCATCTGTTATGGCAGAAAGACCTTCTTCTTCAAAGCCTCCATATCCCAAAAAGGAATACACATTAAATACGAAAGCTTCGGACAGGGCTCCATCGCCCCAAGTAGCATCGCTAGAAATCTTGTCTAGCGGCTCAGTATTGAGGAAATCGTCGTTGCAAGAAACCAACGACATTCCCATTAGAAAGATAATTAAAGTAGTTAAACTATTCAGTTTCATCGCGATTAGATTTATTCTGTAACTCAATGGGAATTAAAATGTTAAGGTAAATCCAGTATTTAATACCCTAGACTGTGGATAGTAGGTTCCTGCACTACTTTCAGCCTCAGGGTCAAAGATATCTTGATCTGATATGGTGAATAGGTTCAATGCATTGATATACACCCGAAGCCCTTGAATTTTCACTATATCTGTAACTGCTGCGGGAAGTCTATATCCCAATTCAATGTTCTTCAATCGAACATAGTCTTTGCTAAAGAGGAAGTAGTCATTGTTACCAAAGGCTCCGCCTGTGTAGTAGGTATCTCCCCGACTAGCTAATCTGGGATGCACACTACTTGGGTTGTCTATTCTCCAGCGATTGTCATGGCTATACTTTAGGTAATTCCCAATGTCTCCTGACTCTGTGAAAATTCTCCACGAAGCACCTGTAGCTCCTTGTATTAAGGCAGAAAGATCAAAGCCTTTGTATTCGATGTTTAAGGTAGCACCGAAGTTAAGCGTAGGAGTAATGTTTTCCTCTAGTCTTACCTGATCATCTCCATCTATGACTCCATCTCCATTAACATCATTGAATTTCATATCACCTGGGAGTAATTCAGGCGTAACTCCACTGTAATCAATGGTATTAGCCTCGATTTCTGCTTGATCTCTAAACACTCCATCGTTTTGGTATACTAGATAGGCACCGATAGGCTTTCCTTCCTGTCGTTGGTAATCGGGTGCTCCAGGAATTTCATCCAAGAAGAGTACTTCATTTTTAGCATAGCCTCCGTTGATTGATGCCCGAAATCTCAGATCGTTGTTTATGTTACCATTGTAAGCAACATTGAACTCAAAGCCTCGGTTTCTTACTTCACCCGCATTTACAGGGGGAAGTTTGTCGCTGATCCCTGTAGAAGCCGGTGTAGACCCTTGCAATTGAATCAGAATCTGGTCTCGGTTGTTGTTGAAGTATTCCAAAACTACATCTACTTTACCACCGAAAAGACCTAAATCCAACCCTATATTACTATTCTTTGCACGCTCCCAGGTGAAGCTGGGGTTGGCCAGGAGTTGCTCTTCAACAGTTGTCACTACCTGCCCATCTATCGGGTACTCATTAAAGCCATAGAGATCTAAGTAGGCATATTCCTGAAGTAAATTATTAAAGAATACCTGGTCATTTCCCATTTCCCCATAAGATCCCCGTATTTTCATGTAGTCGATAAAGGGGACATTAAACCAGCTTTCATTAGAAATATTCCAACCAGCCAATATCCCGGGGAAAAAGCCAAAACGATCGTCTTCTGGAAAGATATAAGATCCATCATAACGCCAGACAAACTCGGCTAAGTATTTGTCATTGTAGTTGTATTGTAAACGTCCGTAATATCCTAGACGGGCCCTTTCATAGGCACTTCCCCCTGTATTCTGCTCCTGAGCCCCTCCTGCAAATAGCTGATCCACAGCTGGAGAAATGAAGTTTCTCCTAAATGCACCGAAGTTGCTACCTGTAAATTCTTCTTTGGTAACCCCCGCTAAAATGTTTATAGTATGAACATTTGCCAGAGTTACGTCATAATTCAATAGAGCTGTGAGGTTGGTGTTCAATACTTCTGATGAAGACTGGCTAAGACGAGGATCTCTAAAATTCGATCTCACCGCAGGCTCCAGTAGGGGAGTAACTCCATCTGCCTCGAAGGTAACCCGGTCCCAATAGTACAGCTCCCAAGGCGTCTGCCAGCGCTTGATTTCCTCTCTGCTTTGGTCTACAGCTCCAGAAAGTGTCAATGTTAAGCCTTCAACCCAAGGGTTGGTAATTTCCACAGAGCCATTTGCTTGGATGAAGTCCTCAGGACGTCTGTCATAGCCCGTTGCATTCGTTGTGATCACATAAGGGTTCTGTCCGTTTTCTATATCTGGACCAGGCTTTCCGTTGGGCCATACTTCCGGTTCTGTAGGACGGCCACGCATGAGCATCCGGAAAATCGCTCCAGCGGACTCTGTGGGGAAATTGCGATCCTCACGGCGAGCCATTAAACCCACTCGTGCTTTGATATATTTATTGATATCCGCATCTAAGTTGATACGTCCACTGTATTGCTTAAAGAAGGTTGCAGATTCGTGATAGTAAGCATCCTGATCCAGATAACCCAAGGAGGCCAAGTAGCGGAAGTTTTGACCTCCCCCACTGATCTGTAGGTTGTGTCTATTCTGCGGAGACCAGGTTTTGAAGGCGTCGTCAAACCAATCTGTATCGGGATATCCCCAAGGATCAGATCCTTCTCCATGTAGTCGAACGGTTTCTGGACTGAATTGAGCATTTATCGTACCTACACCCTGTGTAGGAGAGTCATAGGCACCTGTACTTTGGATACTTTGCCACGCAGCATCCCACTCATTTACTGGAATAGTCTGGTAGATAGGTAGCTCATTCATGATATTGGCATACTCTACCGCATTGGACATTTCTGGGATGACAGTGGGTTGAGACCAACCCAAGTTGAGGTCGTAGGTAACAGTAGGTTTACCCGTCTTACCTCGCTTAGTGGTAACCAGAATAGCCCCATTGGCTGCACGTGCTCCATAAATAGCCGCAGAAGCATCCTTCAACACAGAAATAGATTCTATATCCTGAGGATTTAGTCGGCCGATTCCCCCATCTCGATCAGGGACTCCATCGATTACGATCAATGGACTGCTATTTCCCAAGGTATTGGTACCGCGAATCGTAATACGCGGGTCATCCTGTCCGGGTTCTCCACTGGTATTGATCACGACCAAACCGGGAATCCGTCCTGCTAAGGAGTTGGATAAGTTAGCCGCTGGGGATTGAACGAGATCTACCCCTTTCACACCAGCTACAGCCCCGGTAACCGTCTCTTTGCGCTGGGTACCGTAGGCCACAACCACGACCTCATCCAATGCGGAAACACTTTCCGCAAGGGCAATGTTAAGGTTGGACTGGCCTGCAGTTGCGACTTTTTGTGTAACAAACCCAAGATACGATACAACCAGCGTATCATTACCAGGAGTTACAGTGAGGGTAAACTCTCCTGCATTATTTGTTAATGCACCCTCGGTAGTCCCTTGAAGCAAAACAGATGCTCCAATTAAGGGGTTCTGTGATTCGTCCATCACCGTTCCCGAAACCGTTCGGGATTGGGAGAAGCCCATATGCACTAGGGAAACTAACCCCAGAGCCATCAGGAAAGCTCTACCCCTTTTTTTAATGGATTTGGTTAACAAGTAGTAGTAGGTTTGCTGCATAATTTGCAAGATTAAGGTTCTACGTGGTTAATTAACTATTTCATTTTCATATAAAATAATGCTTATAGAGTCTTTAGGAACTCCATTATAGCATAGGGTTTATCACGTTAAGGGGAATATCTTACTGAGTGTAGTAGTTCGTCATTGTTAGTAGAATATTCGTCCTTTTTCATATCTAAACTAATAAAGCTGCAAACAACTTGCAACATAAATTAGTTATGAGCCTTTTTTCTTTTCTTCATTCATTTCTAAAATCGTTATACGACATTTTCTTCCTTTTCCTCAAACCATCATTTTTTCTGAGCAGCTTGAATCTCCCAATCTTTTACATAGCGTATCAAAAGCCCCATAGCCGGTTGGGCCATCCCTCCATGGTCAAATCCATCTAACTCGTGTAAAAAGGTTTCTTTGTGGCCAGCAACCTTCATCATTCGCCACATAAAGGCGTTTTCCTCGTATCTTCCCAGAAGTTCCAGTTCTCTATCTCCTGTAATTAGCACCAGAGGGGGAGCATCTTTACGGACAAAATATAAAGGGGCATATGTATCTATGATCGGTTGTTTTCCTGAGATCCCCCTCTCCGCACGAATGGTAAAATGCGTGATGGTATGCCCACTAAATGGGATGAGTCCCGCAATGCGATTGGCATCGATATCATAAGTAGCCAACCAACTTGTATCTAAACCCACCATACTGGCTAAGTAGCCCCCAGCGGAGTGTCCCGAAACATAGATGTGATCGGGATGACCCCCATATATTTCTATCTCTTCAAATACCCAAGCTACTGCCCGAGCGGCATCCTCTATGTATGCAGGGTGTTCTACCTTAGGATGTAATCGATAGTTCACGGTAGCTACAGCTATCCCTTTATTCTTGAGTTCTTCAGGAATAGATTTTTCTCCCGCCTTGAGCCCTCCACCATGAAACCATACAATAGTAGGAAAAGGTTCATTCTGCTTGGGATAGTACAGATCCAGTTTGCATCGTTCGAGGAGGTATCCATCTGTTTCAGTAGAATCGTAATAAGGTATATTTTCTTTCAATACATAGTCTAGATTTTGTGAAAAGAGATTTGGGCAGAAGTACAAGACTCCAATAATTATCCCAATGTATACAGTTCTGGAAGGTTGGGTATTGAGAGATTGCATAGGAAAGTGATTAATTTGAAGCATTAAATTATTCAATGAGAGTGGGCTAAAAGGTTTCAACAAATTTTAGTAACTTTTTCTGTTTTCTATAAATCCTGAAATCCTTAACCCATGAAATTTAAAGAAACCTGTGTTTTCTATCCTCCTATTCTCTTTTTTTTCGTTTTCGTTTCGTGTCAATCTACTCAAAAGTTCGAGACGGAGATCTTATGGGATACTTGGGGTGTTCCGCACATATATGCCCAATCAGAAGCTGAGTTATTTTTTGCACAAGGGTGGGCCAACATGCATTCTCATGGAGACTTGATCTGTAAGCTTTATGGAAGGTCAAGAGGGAAATCTGCGGCTTACTGGGGTGGAGGAGAAAATCTAGAGAGAGATATTCTCATTCATCGACTAGGCTTTCCAAATCTTGCTAAGAAACGATTAGCGCTTCAGGATCCAGCGCAGGAAATAATCCTATCTTCCTTTATCAAAGGTATGAACGCCTATGTAGAAGCACATCCTGAAGCTATTTCATCTGAGAACCAAGTTGTTCTTCCCCTAACTGTGGAGGATGTTATGTCCCACACCCTCTTCATTTTCTACACGCGATTTGTAGGGAGTGAGGATCTGGGTAGAACCCAGTATTGGCGGGAAAAAGGATCCAATACTTATGCAATAGCACCCAGCAGGACGGCAAGTGGGAAGGGGATGTTGGTCCAAAATCCCCATCTTCCTTGGTTCGACGAATTTCTTTTCTACGAGTCCCACGGAAATCTGCCAGGAGTCAATGTATATGGAGCCAATCTGGTGGGACTTCCCGGTTTTGGCATTGCCTTTAATGAACACCTGGGATGGAGTCATACAGACAATACCATTGACAATGCGGATACCTACGAACTTACGTTACAAGGAAGTGGCTACTTGCTAGACGGGGAGGTAAAGCCCTTCGACAGTACTTATGTGAACTTAGAGATCAAGAATGAATCGGGAGCAATTGAGAACCGAGAAATCCTTCTCCAGGAATCAGCATTTGGTCCTATACTTAGAATGGGAGAGAAAAAAGCGATTGCCATTCGATACCCCACCCAAGATCGACCCAATGCAGGTTTACAGTGGTGGAAAATGGCGAATTCCCACAATTTAGAAGAATTTGAGAATGCCCTTCAAATGGGTCAGATTCCCTTTTGGAATGTAATGTATGCAGACAAATACGGAGACATATTTCATCTGTTTAATGGACATGTTCCCAAACGCAGTCAGGGAGATTGGGACTACTGGAACCGAATCATTCCAAGTAGCTCTTCTAAAGATATTTGGACAGAAATCCACTCTTATGAGGAGCTACCCAAAGTCAAAAATCCCGAATCCGGCTGGCTGCAAAATGCAAATGATCCTCCCTGGACCAATACCTTCCCAAGGGTTTTAAACCCTTCAGACTTTCCACCTTACATGGCTCCTATTTACTTTCCACTCCGCCCACAAAGGGCTGTGAGGATGATGGTAGAGGACAGCTCTATTACCTTCGAAGAATTGGTCGAGTACAAACTCTCGACACGCATGGAACTGGCTGATCGCATCCTGGATGATTTGTTTGATGCCATTGACACCTACGGCGACAAACAGAGCCAAGAAGCCAAAAAGATCTTAGCAGCGTGGGATCGCGAAGCAGATGCCGACAGCAAAGGTGCCTTACTTTTCTATCTTTGGGCCCAAGCGCTGAATCCATACAATCCGTCAATGTATGCTGAGCCTTGGAAATTAGAAAAGGCTCGGACTACTCCGGATGGGTTGAAAGATCCTAAGGGGGCGGTGGAAATACTGGTAAATGTCTGTAAAGAAATGGAAGCTCAATTTGGGAAACTAGACGTAGCATGGGGGGAAGCATACAGGCTCAAGTATGGAGACATTGATCTACCCGGGAATGGTGCAGATGGGTCTGTGGGGGTATTTCGGGTAGCCTGGACTTATGGCATGGAGGAGGGAAAGCTCAATGTAATGGGAGGAGATTCTTGGGTAGGGGTAATAGAGTTTGGGGAGGAAGTTCGTGCCAAGGTACTACTAAGTTATGGTAATTCAACCCAACCTGGCTCTCCTCATAAAGGAGACCAATTAGAACTTTTCTCAAAAAAGGAAATGCGAGATGCCTGGTTTTACCGGAAGGATGTAGAGGAGCATGTAGCTTACCGGGAGGTGATCCGCGAAGGGACGATGGAACGGATTAGTCCTTAGAAAGAGAAATAGGAAGAATGTTTTTTATGTCCTTAGGTGAAAACCTAAGCGATCAAATTCTGATAGTCTTCCGGTGTATCTACATCCTGCGCTGCAGCTTCAAAGGGAACACGTTTCAGGGCTGAGGGAAAGGAATTAACAATTTTTCTAGCGCCAAGGGCTCCCTTTGCCTTGGCGAGAATTGGGAAGTATTTAGCTGAAAAAATCATAGGTACTCCCGTAATTTCATGGTATTTAGTGGCAACGATTCCTTCTCCCAAATTGGAAAGGGTTTCTTGTAAGTGCTCCAAGTGGGTTGGCGTTATCAAAGGTTGATCACTCAGCATAAACATACAGGAGGTAGATTCTGGATGTGCCTTTTGAATGTACTGTATCCCTGCACGGAGGGAACTACCCATACCTTCTTCCCACTCACTATTCATACAAATTTCTACAGGATATCCTTGGATTGTAGGGAGAATCTCTTCTTGAAAGGCTCCTAATACTACAACGATTGGGTGGAGTTCTGCCTTGGAGGCAGTTTGGATAGCATGCTGTAGCAAAGTCCTACCCTTATACTGCAATAACTGCTTAGGCTGACCCATACGGGAGGATGCTCCGGCGGCTAGTATAACAACAGGTACCCTATTTTTCATTTTCTTTTTCGGCTTACCTCAAATTCAAACACATCATACCGGTTATAATGCCCTGAAGTGTCCAGGGTCATACGCTCTTCCAACACACGAGCCAAATTTTGAAGGGTATGGATCAAGATTCCTTCCCGTTCAAATACGGGTTCCATCTCATAAGTGGCATCTGGTGCAATGATAGAACTTCCTCCCCGCATAACCCAAGCTTCTGGATGTTCAGCCAATTCAGGGGTTAAGGGTAGTTCTGAGGGCAGATCTTTTGCTTGTAACATTTGACCAACTGCAATCACAAAGCACCTCCCTTCGAAGGCGTAATTTCTACTTGCCAACTGATGCGTAGCATGAACGGTGGGCCAAACAGCTACATGAATATGCTCTCCTACCTGATGCATCGCTTGCCGGGCCAGTGGCATCCAATGCTCCCAACAGATTAGCCCACCCAATTTTCCAAAGGGTGTTTTTACACTTTGAAGTCCTTTCCCATCCCCTAAGCCATACACCAATTTCTCGGTATAAGTAGGCATCAGTTTGCGGTGGTGGTTCAGGATTTCTCCCTCTGGGTTTAAGGTCAATAAAGAATTAAAAATCGTACCATTATAGGGTCCTTGTTCCACTTTTTCATTCATTCCCAGTACCACCCAAAGTCCGTTTGCCTGCACCATTTTCTTAATTTCTTCCATAACCCCTCCTTCAATAGATACACTTTCTTGATACATTTTTGCAAATACCTTTTTGGTAGCGGGAAAATCCCATCTAGCATAGTCATGGGAAGTGTCCAACCAAGCTGGATAGCCCCCTAGCCAGGATTCTCCAAAGACGACTAGCTCAGCTCCCAATTCTTTAGCTTCTTTGAGCAATCCTTCCATCTTCGCCAAGCTCTTCTGGGTATCCAAAAATACGGGCGCATGCTGGATAATTCCTATGGTAACCTGTTCTTTCATCAACGTTCCAATTTCTGTTTTAACTACTGAAATATATTACCTATTCTGAAACTATAAATAGGTCAGAAATATTTTCCTAAAAGTATGGAAAAGATTTTCTAACTTCCCTTAGTAATATGTCATACATATTTTCCGTTGCACCTTGTAAATCTTAATCAAATTGTCCATGATACGCGTTTTCTTTGAGGACATGCAGAATATCTTTGCAGATATTCTCACAAAATATGGCCTACCTACCCACAAAGCGAATCGCTGCGCAAAAGTTTTCTCCCAGTCCAGTCTAGACGGGGTATATTCACATGGGGTGAATCGTTTTCCTTTGTTTGTTCAACACCTTCAGGAGGGATATGTAAATGTAGATGCAGACCCAGAATGCCTGTTGCAAATGGGAACATTTGAGCGCTATGAAGGGCACTTGGGTCCTGGAATATGGAATGCATCTTTTTGCATGGATCGGGCGATCGCCATGGCCCAGCAACTGGGTATGAGCTGTGTGAGTTTACGCCATACCAACCATTGGATGAGGGGGGGAGCCTATGGCTGGCAGGCTGTGGATGCAGGCTGTGCAGCAATTTGTTTCACAAATACCAAACCTAATATGCCTGCCTGGGGAGCAAAATCTGCCACGGTAGGAAATAACCCTTTGATCATAGCGGTACCCCATAAAGATGGCCCAGTTGTGTTAGATATGTCTATGTCCCTCTTTTCATATGGAAAAATGGAAAACTATCAACTCAATGGGGAACCTCTGCCTTTTCCGGGAGGATTTGATAACCAAGGCATCCTTTCGACGGATCCTAGAACCATAATTAACAATGAAAGGACCCTTCCCGTAGGCTATTGGAAGGGCTCCGGTCTCTCTATAATGTTGGACCTTATGGCATCCATCTTATCGGGGGGGAAAACTACCCATCAAATCGGGCAAGAACCCATAGAATATGCATTAAGCCAGGTGTTTATATGCTTTGACATGAATAAGTTGGGACATATGGGCGAAGAATTGATCGAGAACGTCAAGGAATCCTTAAAAACTGCAAAACTCGCAGAAAATAGCCGAGGGATATTCTATCCCGGTCAACGGACCCTTGCTACCCGCAAGGAGAACGCTCAAAAAGGAATCCCAGTAAATCCAAGCGTTTGGGAAAAAATTATGGAGCTATAACCAGAATTCCTTTTTACTTTACGGGTTCCTGTTTCGATTAGAACAAACTTTTCTATGCCCGATTGGATATTCATCACATTTCAAATTATATGCTATTTTGGCATTCCCCTTCTACTTCTTATTGGAGAGAAACACATTGCGATCATTCGTAAGCTAGGTCCAGTTGTACTTTGTTATGGAATGGGAATTGCCTTGGGAAATATTCCGGGATGGCAACAACACGCCCATATTGGGGAACAGGTTTATCAAGTTGCAGCTATCCTAGCAATTCCTCTAGTCTTATTTTCTGCAGACCTACTCTCATGGGCTAAACTCGCCAAGGGTACTTTGCTCTCCTTTGCCTTTGCTGCTTTGGCGGCCTGTATGAGTTCTTTTCTTGCCTACTACTTGATCGGACATCAACTTGACTATTCTGGAGAGCTCACAGGTATGTCGGTAGGCGTATATACAGGAGGTACCCAAAACTTGACCGCTATTGGAGTCGGGCTAGGGGTCCCTGCCGAACTTATTGCAAAGGCAAATGTAGCTGACACCATAGTAAGTGCAGTGTATTTACTATTGGTATTATCTGTCTTACCGAGCTTTCTAAGTAGAATATTACCCTCGTATACTTACCAGCAAAGCCCTGATTCTACTGAAGTAACGCAACCCATCCCCTTTACTTTTTTGCATGTATTCAAAGGTCTGGGATGGGCCATTTTATGCCTATTGGTCAGCTTTGGAATTTCTCGAGTACTCCCTTTGAATCCAGGACCGGTTATTATTTCTAGTGTTACGGCCTTTGGACTTTTGTGCTCCTTGCTTCCTAAAGTCAGAAATCTCCCAGGTACTTTTTCTACTGGGGAATACCTCCTCCTGGTATTCTGTATAGCCATTGGCGCTCAGATTCGCTTGGACTTTATCACACAAGACGTTGTTCCTTTACTAGTATTTTTTATTGTGGGAGCCTATGTAGCCGTTCTGATTCATTTCTTATTGGTCTATTTTGCAAAAATTGATTCCCATACCTTTCTCATTACCTCTGTTGCAGGCATATTCAATCCTATCTTCATTGCGCCTGTTGCACGTAAATTGGGTAACAAGGAGATCATAGCCCCTGGTATGACCGCTGCAATAGTAGGCTATGCTATTGGAAATTTTTTGGGGCTGGCAATTGCCTGGGGATTAGCGTGAAGTAATGGGTAGTGCTACTTTAAGCAGGTTATTAACGGAATAACCTGCTCAAAGTATGTGTATCAACTTACCACCCTATCCCATAATCCTCTCCGTGGTTACTCGCACCTCCCCACATAGACCCATTTTCCCAATCAAAATAAATGGCATTTATCGGTCCTGAGGTACGCGATCGGACTTCCAATCTATAGCCCATTTCTCTCAATTTTTTACGCGTCCAAGGAGGGGTCGCTTCCTGGATAAGCATTACACCTGGCCGAATTTCGTGTGCCCCAAAGGAGCCACGCATTTGGAAGCTATTCATGTTTGCAGCTTCAACCGCCTCTTGTACATTCATCTCAAATTCTACCATATTGAGGAAAAACTGCAATTGATTTTGGTCTTGGCTATCCCCTCCTTGCACGGCAAAGGAAAGAAAGGGTTTTCCCTCCTTCAAGGCCATACTAGGCGTCAAGGTTGCCCTGGGGCGCTTGCCCGGTTCGACGACATTAAAGGGATTTTCGGATGCTTCTAAAACAAAACTCTGCATGCGTTGGCTTAGGCCTACCCCAGTACTACCTGCTATAACCGCCGGTATCCATCCTCCACTTGGTGTGATAGAAACTACCCAACCTTCTTCATCAGCAGCCTGAATGGAAGTAGTCCCTCGAAAGAAGGGTTCTTGGCCGGGGTATTCTTCATCCTCGTTGAATTTCAGAGGTTCCGCAAAGGAGACATCTTCTCCCCACTTTTCTACAAAATCTATATATGGATTGCTCTCTCCCTGGAAGGGATAGGGATCACCTGGCTTGATTGTCTCTACATTCTTTTCCCAGTTAATTTGATTTACCCGTTCTTTCGCGTACTCCTTAGAAAGCAGTCCTTTCATGGGCTCTTGGGGCTCGAAATAGGGATCTCCATAATAAAAATCACGGTCTGCGAAGGACATATTTATCACTTGATAAAGGGCATGGAGGTATTTAGCGCTGTTGTAGCTCATACAATCCATGTCTAGTTGCTCCACCATATTGAGCGCTTGGAGCATGACGGGCCCTTGGACCCAGGACGTAAGCTTGTAAACTTCTATATCCTTATACGTGCTCATGTCTGGCTCCTCTATGTAGACTTGCCAACTAGCAAGGTCTTCAAGTGTAATTAGCCCCCCCTGCTCTTGGGTTCCCCGTACGAGTTCTTCAGCTATATCCCCCTTATAAAAACGCTCATAGGCTTTGTAAATGGCTTCTTTTCGGGTCGCACCAGCCTCCAGCGCTGCCGCTTCAGTATCTACCAACTTCTGTAAGGTCTGAAATAAGTCTTCTTGGATAAATATTTCCCCTGCATGAGGAGCTTCCCATTCCTCCCCTAAGTTGGGGAGAAAAACTTCTTTGGAATAAGGCCATTCCTTAATCCGTTTCTTTTGCCTTTCGATGGACCTTGCTGCCTGGGCTTCAATGGGATAGCCCTTGGCCATTTCCATAGCTGGCGACAATACCTCCTTCAAGCTTTTGGTACCATACTCTGCCAACATAGTCATCAAGCCACCAGGAGTACCTGGTGTAACGGCTGACAATGGTCCAAACTCTGGGGGATAAGCCATATCCTTCCCTTTGAAGAATTCAGGTGTCGCACCTGTTGGGGCAACTCCCAAAGCATTGATCCCAATAACTTTTCCTGTATGGGGGTTATAGATCAAAGCCTGTGTTTCACCGCCCCAACTTAGGACGTCCCACATCGTGGCTGTAGCTGCCAGCATAGCACAAGCAGCATCTACTGCATTTCCTCCTTGATTGAACAAGGTAGCTCCAGCAGTGGCTCCTAAAGGTTTACCCGTAATGGCCATCCAGTGCTTAGCATGTAATACAGGTTTTTGTGTTCGCTGCGCTTGAAGGGTTATTGGCAGCAATATTCCTAGACATAACAAGTTGAAGGTGTATCTCATGTTAGTTTGGTTTAGTGGATTAATTTATCAATAAAATCCTTGCCTTAGAAATGGCTTTTTTACTTGTTTTTTTGTGGATTTGGTGAAAAGCTACAAATTGAAGTTCATTCAGTAACACAACCCTTCAAAACCATGTCTCCACCTGGCAAATACAAACCCATTCCCGAATCAGAGTATGAGTGGGAAGCCATACGCGCCTCTGGCCCGGGGGGACAGCATGTAAATAAGGTTGCTTCGGCTATTCACTTGCGTTTCAATATTAAGCAATCCTCTTTGCCCAAATGGATAAAGGAGAGACTTTTAAAAGCCCCTGACAAACGCATTAGCGGGGAGGGAATCGTTCATATAAAGGTTTCCCGCTCACGCAGTCAACGAAGAAACTTGGATGAGGCGGTCAAACGGCTGAACAGCTTGGTTTCAAAGGCTTATGAAATCCCTAAGAAGCGAAAGGCCACCCGGCCCTCTAGAAAAGCCATCGAAAAGCGGCTTCAATCCAAAGCAAGAAGAAGTGAGGTAAAGAAAAACCGACGAAAGGTGGATTGGTAAAAGAAAGCTCTGGGCTTAAAGTATGAGTGTTTAGGGTTTACAGTTGCAAATACTATGGGCAAACAATTAATTCAAGAGGCACATATTGTATTACCTGATAGGGTGATAAAAGGAGATATACGGATTGAGAATGGGAGAATTGCAGAAATAGCAGATTATATCCTCGAGGAGAAATCATGGGAAATCAATCATTGTAAAGGAAAATACTTGCTTCCAGGCTTCATTGATATCCATACGCATGGAGCCTATGGCTTTGACTTTGCTTTAGGGGTATATAATGCTGAAAATGACACTTTTAGTCATGAAGCCTACGAAGAAGGGCTAAATAAAGCGCTGAAGCATTATGTTTCTTGTGGCGCTACCCGGATTTATCCAACGACTTTTGCAGCCCCATTAGGAGTACTTGAGCAAGCATTCAAGCACCTATCCACCTGTATTGAGGATACCCACTTTCCCTATGAAGAGCTTGTAGGGGGAATCAATTTGGAGGGAACCTTTCTAAAACTCCCCGCTTTTGCAGGGGCCCAAAATCCCAACTTCTTCTATCCTGCCAGTCTTGCAACGTTCGAACAACTCGATTGGGCTTCTGGAGGTAGGTTGTGTATTGTCAATATTCCTCCGGACCATGGGCCTACTGGACTGCACATGACACGCTTTCTAAGTCAAAAAGGCATCGTAGTAGCTGGAGGCCACACAGGGGCTATGGCAAAGGAATTTGGGATGGCAGTAGATGCTGGTTTAAATCTTGCGGTACATTTTCTTAATGGGCCAAGCCAGCATTCAGAAAAATCATTTTTTAACGGAGGCGCTGAGGAAGAAATTCTTAGAAGAGATGAGGTATTCCTAGAACTCATCGTAGATGGCTACCACGTTCATCCTTCCTATGTTCGGGATGTGATAGCTCGAAAAGGATATGAACGGGTTATTTTGATTACGGACTCTATGTTTGCCAGAGATTGTACGGATATAAAACATTTTTCATTGGAGGGTATTTATGGAGAAGTGGGAGAAAATAGAGAATATCTACGGGTCTTGGGCAAAGCAGATACCCTTTTTGGCAGCGTCTTGCGATCTGATAAAGGCTTCGAAAATGTACTCAACTGGTTAACACAGGATATGATAGGGATTTGGTATAGGGAACACAAGGCCCTAAACCTACCAGAGGCGTTGGTATATACTTCCCAGATGGCAAGTGGTAATCCAGCCAGGCTATTGGGGATTTACGAAAATGAAAATCATTCTGGGACTGGAACAGGAAGTATTGAGGTGGGAAAATGGGCAGATTTGGTACTGGTAGAGGTGCAAGAACCCTCCTCTGAAATCTCTCTAGCCAAGGAGAGAAGTAACGAGTTGGGATTACCCTCTAATTCCTTCCAAGTCCGAGTTGAGGACGTTTGGTTAAGAGGAAATAAAAAGACCCCATGAATGACTTAAGCAATACTTTTTCCAGAGAAGGTACTCCCCTTCAAATTCGGTCTGAGGGAGAATTCTTACTATTTATTGACCCGCTTTATTTTCAAAAAATACTAGATCAAACAAATTGGCCGAAGGCCAAGCCTCTATTTACAGAACCCTTTTTTTCTGATACCAAAAAGCAGATTTTTCCTTATGCTGAGGAATCCATTTTTTCCGTCCATTTTATTGAACCTAAGTCCAAAACAAGCTTTCATTTTGATCCTCAAAATATAAAGGCCAGAGGGGAAGAACCTTTACCGAGCAGTAGAATTGATTTTGATTCAGACTCAGGTCAATTGCTCATAATTGATGGTAGTAAATTGATTGAATTTTGTGGTTTCTTTGATTGGGATGCCTTAGTAGAGGCTCTCCATCCCCTCATGCTTACGGGAAATCACCAAGCCTATCTCGAAGAATGGGCAGAGCGATTTGGAACCTACATTGGATACATTGGTGCTCCGGGAATAGCAAGCGGATTTGAGTTCGAGGGGGGTGGTTCTTATTACCTACCAATCGAAGATATTTGAAGACCGTTACGAACCTGTGTTTCCCATATGCTGAATTCTATAAACGTTTGTTAGGGGGCTTTGTAAGGGAGAACGGCTTTTATTTGCTGCAAAATCTCAAAATTTTTAGGGGAAGCTCTTAACTTTGCTAAACCTAAAATGGTCTCAATGATTGGCAGAAGAAGAGTAGGTCAGATTATAAAGGCTTTAGGAATTTCGGGGATATTTTCTCAAGATACTTCTTTTGTAAGACGAGGACATAAAGAACAAGAAGGCCTACAAATCGATCTGCTGGTTGATCGAAATGCCCCTGTAAT
>JBCCTX010000026.1:0-41680 GCA_039197765.1 Bacteroidota bacterium | reverse complement strand
GCGTTCGTCCTGAGCCAGGATCAAACTCTCAATTGTGTAAATCTTAATCCAAATACGTTTCCTTACTCAACTTAATCTACAGTATAAATACCGTAAAATAAGCCGACTCAGTACTACCTTTATCCAGTATGTCAATGAACTTCAACCCCCTCGTCTTCAGCCCCTCTTATTCTATTTTGTTGTTCGCTTTTTCTCTAAATGGTGTGCAAAGGTATTTGAAAAAAATCAGAAATCAAAAAAGTGGAGTGAAAAAAAATGAAAAGATTTTATCTTCTCTATCTCTAGTTAAAACAACTTTATACACCAGGATTGTAAAACTAGAGGATAGAATCCTCAAATACAAACAATTACCCCATGTATTTATTCACAAGGCATGTTGAAATCTCATGTGAATAAGCCCTAACCTTCCAGAAAAATATTATTGAAATGTGCATAAACTCCGATTTGTGTGAATATGTCTCATTTTGAATGAAAAATAACCCAGGTTTTCCACAATAGCATGTGGAAACTTGTGGAAAACTTCTTGGGTTTCATTTGGGCTCCTAAAAGACTTTTTTATAAAGATCGAGCCTGCCCTTAAGGCTTTTTAGATTTTAGAGAACTTTCTCTGTATTTTACCCTGATTATGATAGAATTCTCACATCCCCTGATCCTGGCTTCAGGATCTCCCCGTAGAAAAATGTTGTTGGAGTCTTTAGGTTGGGAATTTAGCATTCTCACACGAGAAGCTTCTGAATATTTTCCCCAAGATCTTCACCCCAGGGCAATTGCGGTACTTATTTCAGAAAACAAAGCCAAGGTATATGATGATTTGTCTAATAAAAACATTGTTCTTACAGCAGATACACTTGTGGTACAAGAGGGGGAAGTACTAGGTAAACCGACGTCTCCTACCCATGCAATAGAAATGCTTCAGAAGCTATCCTCTTCCACTCACCTTGTTATTACAGGGGTTACTCTCTTTAATAAGGGAAAGTTCCGAAGTTTTTCTGTTGAGACCAAAGTGAATTTCCGCAGCTTAACAGCTAAGGAAATTTCCTACTATGTAGACAATTTTTCTCCTCTCGATAAGGCGGGTGCCTATGGGATTCAAGATTGGATCGGTAAAATAGGGATTACCTCCATAGAGGGGGACTACTACAATGTAATGGGCTTACCCATTTCCCGGTTATATGAAGAGCTGATCCCCTTTATGAAATAACGGTTATGAATTTAGGCCTTACAGATAAAATCGTAATTCTATCAGGAGGTGCAGGAGTAGAAGGTAGCATTAGCCATGCCATTTTCGAAGGTCTCATTGCAGAAGGAGCTATTCCTATACTCTTGGACACGCACCCCAGAGGAAAAAGCTATATAGAACAGCTACAGGAAAAGGGAGGTAAAGGACACTTTATTCAAGTTGACCTGACAGACCCTATCCAATGTAAACAAGCTATCGAGGAAACCATACAGGAAGTAGGTCCTGTAGATGTCCTCATTAACCTAGCGGGGGGGAACGATAGTGTCGGTCTAGATGCAAGTTATGAAGCTTTTGTAGCATCCCTTCATCGCAACCTGATTCACTTTTTTTTATTAGCTAAACATAGCCTATCCTCCTTGAAGGCACAACAGGGCTGTATTCTGAATATTGGCTCTAAAGTAGCCCTCACCGGTCAAGGAAATACATCCGGCTATGCTGCAGCCAAAGCAGGCATACTAGGACTTACTCGAGAGTGGGCGGTGGACCTATCGCAATTTGACATTCGGGTAAATGCCTTGATCATCTCCGAATGTTGGACCCCAGGATATGAATCTTGGATCAACCAATTTGACGATCCCAAGGCCAAGCTTAAGCAAATCGAAGACTTGATCCCTTTGGGCAGACGAATGACTCGTCCTAAAGAAATAGCGCATACAGCTTTATTCCTTATTTCTACCTGTGCTTCCCATATTACGGGGCAATTTGTATTTGTCGATGGAGGATACCGGCACCTAGACAGGGCACTGGGGACATTAGCGTAATAGCATCTTGGAGTTTTTTCGTTCTCCTTTTGGTTAAAAAAGTAGGGAAAATTTCTATATCAAATAAATAGCGCTATTTTAATCCAAATATCAATATTCACTCATGCGTTTCTATCTACTACTTTCTTTCTTCGCCTTAGGGAGCCTTTTGAGTTGTGGACCTTCTGAGGGAGCAGGGGAAGAAAAACAAAAAAGAATTGCCGTTATCCCTAAAGGAACTACTCACATCTTTTGGAAAAGTATCCATGCAGGCTCCATCAAAGCAGCAAATGAGCTTGGGATTGAAGCTATATGGCAAGGCCCCTTGAAGGAGGATGATCGGCAAATGCAAATTCAGGTAGTCCAAAACTTCATTAGCCAAGGCGTAGATGGGATTGTCCTGGCTCCTTTGGATTCTCGTGCATTAATAGCACCTGTTAAGGCAGCCCAAAATCGAGGTATTCCCGTGATAATCATTGATTCTGGACTAGAAGAAGATGCCTATAAATCTTTCATTGCTACGAACAATCTAGAAGGGGGAAAGATGTGTGCCAAACGCCTTGCTGAATTACTAGGTGAAAGGGGGAAAGTAATCATGATGCGCTACATGGAGGGATCAGCCAGTACTACAGCCCGGGAAAAGGGCTTCATGGAAGCCATACAATCTTATCCAGAAATTGAGATTATTTCTGACAATCAATTTGCGGGGGCTACCATGGAGAAAGCCTTTCAAGCCTCACAAAATCTGCTGAATCGCTTCCCAGAAGTCGATGGGATTTTTTGTCCCAATGAATCTTCTACTCAAGGAATGCTACGTGCCCTCCAAACAGCCGGAAGAACAGCAAGCGTTCAGTTTGTAGGGTTTGATTCTAATCCGACCCTTATCCAAGCGTTGGAAAAAGAAGAGATCAAGGGGCTTTTGGTACAAGACCCCTTTGATATGGGCTATTTGGGAGTAAAAACCATGGCAGAGGTTCTTGAAGGTAAGGAAGTAGCCAACCAGATTGATACACGGGTAATGATGATTACCCCAGAAAATATGCAAGAAGAAGAAGCCCAGGCCTTACTAAAGCCTGATATTGAGGCCTTTGTTCAATGACAGATCCCATTATACAAATTTCATCGGTTCATAAGTCATTTGGTCCTGTGAAAGCCTTAAAGGGAGTATCTATGAAGGTACACCCAGGGACGGTTCATGCGTTAATTGGCGAGAATGGCGCTGGAAAAAGTACCCTTATGAAGATCCTAAGCGGCGCGCTCAAGGCCGATAAGGGTAAAATCGAGGTAAATGGGGAAGTCTACACACCTGAATCACCCCTTGATGGCAGAAAGGCAGGGATTAGCATGATATACCAGGAACTCAACCTGGCTCCCCATCTAAGTATTGAAAAAAATGTAACCCTAGGAATGGAGAAGAACTCCTGGGGTTGGGTGCACTCACAGGGAACCCAAGTAGAAGCCATACTTTCAGAATTGGGACAAGGGGAACTTTCTGCAGACCTTCTTATTAGAGACTTGAGTATCGGAAAACAACAAGTGGTTGAAATTGCCAGGGCCTTATTATTTGACGCCCAGGTAGTCGTAATGGATGAACCCACTAGTTCCCTTTCAGCAGCTGATACCCGGACCTTATTTCAAGTAATTAATCGACTCAAGAAAAAAGGAGTAGCCGTTATTTACATTAGTCATTTTCTGGAGGAGATCCAAGAAATAGCCGATCACTATACGATCCTACGCGACGGGGAAACGGTTGCTTCAGGGAGTATGGAAGATATTCCCATTGAGGAGATCATTTTTCATATGGTTGGTAGAGAAGTAAGCGAGTTATATCCAACATCCAAGCATACCCTAGGCGAGGTTATCCTACGAGGAGAAGATATACAGGGTGCAGCTGGTTATCCGAATGAAGTGGATCTTGAGTTGAGGAAGGGAGAAATTCTGGGAATTGCTGGCTTGGTAGGATCTGGAAGGTCAGAGACTGTCCGTATGCTATTTGGGTTGGATAAGGCTCAAAAAGGGACACTTCAACTCAAGTCGGGAAGTAAACGCTCCATTCAGTACCAAAATCCTCAAAAGGCAATTGGGGAGGGTATCAATTTATTGAGTGAAAACCGAAAAGAAGAGGGATTAGCCTTAAACCTGTCTTTATTACATAACCTTACTTTACCTGTACTAAAAAATTACCAGAAACGTGGAATTCTCGATTTAAAATCGGAGCACCAACAGGGTCAAATGTGGTTAGATGAGCTGCGCGTAAAAGCACACAACGCCCATCAGCGAGCGGACTCGCTCTCTGGTGGAAATCAGCAAAAGGTATGTATTGCTAGGTTGTTGCATGCAGACAGTGAAATCCTTATCCTCGACGAGCCTACTCGAGGCATCGATATTGGCAGTAAATCTGAGATTTATCGACTTATTTTGCGTCTGGCTGGAAATGGAAAAGCCATCATCATGGTAAGCTCATATCTCCCTGAGCTATTCGGTATATGCGACAGCCTTTCAATAATGCACAAGGGATACATGTCTCCCAAGCGCCCCATTTCTGAATGGACAGAAGTAGAAGTAATGCATTATGCTACGAGTGGTGAACAAAGAACTTAAGTATTGAAGGAGGCAATATGACAAACAAAGTAGTACCTGCTGAGAAATCCCATTCCCGGATAGTCAAAGCCCTCTCAGGCTTAGGTCCCTTACTGGGCTTAATTTTCGTATTTGTTTTATTCGGGGTATTAAGCCCAAGTGCTTTCGCTTCCTTTTACAATATCAAAACTATCCTCACTCAAAGCGTCATCGTGGGAATTGCCGCGCTGGGAATGACCTTTGTCATTATTTCAGAAGGCATAGATTTGAGTGTAGGCTCTATGATTGCATTGGGGACAGTGGTAATAGCGATGATCCTAAACCTGGGCGAACCTACAACTGCCCTCATTGTTTTGGCGGCGTTAGGAGGAATTCTCGCGTGCGGCATAATGGGATGGCTGAATGGCTTTCTCATTGCTCAATTCAAAATCGTTCCTTTCATTGTCACGTTAGGCACCATGCAGATTGCCCGGGGTATTGCCAAATGGATTGCAAGAGAGCAGACCATTTCGGCTCCGATTACCCCCCTAAATGATCTGATGCTTGTAGATCCTACCCCTGCATGGTTGGTTTTCGCTCCAGGAATATGGATTGGCCTCTTGCTCCTGGGCGTTTCCATCTTGCTATTGGTGCGTACAGTCTTTGGGCGGCATGTATATGCAATTGGTTCAAATGAGCAAACTGCTCGCTTGTGTGGTGTAAAGGTTAATAAACGGAAAATCCAAATATATACCCTTTGCGGCATACTAACGGGAATTGCTGCCTTGATGCAGTATGCAAATCTTACGGTAGGAGACCCAACAGCTGCTGTCGGATTAGAACTGGATATCATTGCTGCAGTAGTTATTGGAGGTGCTTCCTTGAGCGGTGGGGAGGGAAGTGCCACGGGCTCCCTCATTGGGGCTTTGATTATGGCCGTATTGAGAAATGGATGTAATATGCTTGGAGTTCCAAATTACGTGCAGGAAATTATTATTGGATCTATAATTGTAGGAGCTGTACTTGTCGATCAACTAAAACATCGTGTAAAAAAATAAAATATCGCACATATTCTTAATTTTTTGTATCTTCCAATGTAGAAATTATTGGCAATTTGTTAGCTGAATACTCGTTACGGGTTTAATAGCCTAATCCACTTTAGTAGAAAACCGTACATATTCAGGCAATTGAGCCATATTTTGTCTTGCTACGCATTCGAACAGGAAATTAGAATTTGTGCATCTATGAAAATTTTTCACATTATTTTTATCAGCTGCATTCTCTTTGTATGCATTACAGGATGTGAGGAGGATGAGGAACAAACTCCTGCTCCGATAGTAGACCTATTAGAATTACACGTATCTGAGCTTGAAAACCTAGACTTGGAGCTTAAAGTATTGAGCGAAAAGCCACTGGTCGTGGGATATAATCGGATTCGGTTTTCTCTTCGAAAACGTTCTGCTAAGCGACCATTTACGAGTGCTCGCCTAACGATTCTCCCTATAATGGAAAAAGCTAATTCCATTCATAGTGCCCCCTCCTATACCCCTATTGAGATTTTGGATGAAAACCGCTTCTTTCAACAGGATATCGTCTTTATTGAACCCAGTGGAGAGGTGGGCTCCTGGCAGCTAAATGTAAATGTCAAAGACCTAGATTCTGGGAAACAACAGAACTTAAAAATCCCCATAGAGGTAGAAGCATCTACCAAAACGCAACTCAAGTCCTTCATATCAGCATTCGACGAGAGAAGCATTTTTGTATCCTTAGTAGAACCTCAAGCACCTGATACCGGACTAAATGAATTCACATTGGGCATCCACTACCGGGAAAATACACTCAGTTATCCTTTGATGCGGGACCTTCAAATAGAAATTGAACCTGAAATGCCCGAAATGGGGCATGGATCTGAAGGCAACATCAACCCCGTATTCAATCCTGGAGGTCTATACGATGGAACTGTATTTTTCAACATGCCGGGTTTGTGGAGAATTAATATACGTATAGCTGATTCGACAGGAAATGAACTAGGCGAGACCTACTTTGAAGTAAACTTTTAGGGATCGGAGTCTCAATAAAGCCTTCTTCAGGGGTTTGGAATAGGAATTCTTCTAATAGCATCTACCTACAGCATCGTTAGCTTGGCAACATATTCGAAGTGAGGCCCCTTTGCAAGCAGTTCACTGCCAAAGCCTTGGGTAGCTGCGATGGAGGCAAGAGACTCATAGTCTAGGTATAGCCAGGAGAATTCTTCCCCGCAAAGTCCATTATAACATAGTTGAAACCTTACTTCCCCAAATGCTTGTTCCCGATCTAGCATCTGAGAAAGAATTACCTCATCTTCCAAGAGGTAAGCAATATCTGAGGAGTCAAGGATAATTTGTCCCTCAGGATTGAGCCAAGATCTGGCAAGTTTAAGAAAAGCTCTCAAGCCTTTGAAATCCCCAACAATTCCCAAACCATTCATTAATAAAAGAAGGGTGTCAAATCCGTGTTTCTGAAAGGTAAAAATATCACCCAAGCGTACAGAATGTACTCCACGAGCTTTCATGACTTCTACCGCTCCAGGGGAATTATCTAATGCGAGAACCTCCAGGCCTCTCTGCTGTAGCACCAAACTATGACACCCACTCCCCGCCCCTATGTCCAAGACCTTTCCCCTACAGTGGCTTAGTGCCACCTTTTCCCATTCAGGCATCTCCCTTTCCTCTCGGAAATAGTAAGCTACTTCGTAGTAATCGTCTTCAGAGATATCGGATTTTACCAATAGGTCTGGGGTATCTAGGCCCTGTAGATACTCCTTCAAGGCTAGGCCGAGTGGATCTTGATGGGAGGGGATAGTCATTCTCGGGAAAGCTGGCTACCAAAGCGTATCTGGGTCATAGGTTTCGTTCTGGGGAAATTCGTTGAGCTTTTTCTCCAGGATAATATCTCCCCATTTTACAATCATGCGTTCTAGGTCTTCTAACTGGAAGGGTTTGCTGATATAATCATCCATGCCTGCTGCGAGGTATTCCTCTCTTACGCCCGCCATGGCGTTGGCTGTCATGGCTATAATGATAGGTTTATCATCCTTCCCATATTTCTCGATGATCTGTTTGGTCGAGGTAATCCCATCCATTTGGGGCATTTGGATATCCATAAAAATCAAGTCGTAGGGCTCTGCCTCCAGATTTTCTAGGACCTCAATCCCATTTTGAGCGATTTTAATGGGAAAGCCCATTTTCGCCATAATCCCCTCTACTACTGTCTGATTGATTTGGTTATCTTCTGCAACAAGCACTTTCAGCGGATACAGTTCTCCTAGCTTATAATTGAAATTTTGTCCTGCTGGCTTAGGCACTGCATTGTAGGAGTCTGCCTCATCGGGCGCCTCACAAGCCTGGGTAGTTATGAAGAAAACAAATGTGGAGCCGATTCCCACCTGGCTTTTCACATCAATATCTCCTTTCATGAGTTCTAGCAACTTCTTCGTAATGGCGAGCCCTAAGCCTGCCCCACCGTATTTCCGGGAAATGGAGGAGTCAACCTGTCTGAAAGAATCAAATATGGCTTTAAGTTTTTCCTCAGGAATACCTATTCCCGTATCGCGCACTTCAAATTCCAGCTTGAAGGGTTCAGCGCCATCTAACAACGCGGGATCTTTATCCTTCATCCGAACAGCTATATGAACATAGCCATCATCTGTAAACTTAAGGGCATTACTTACCAGATTGACGAGGATCTGGCGAAGACGAGTAGGATCACACTTAATGTAATGCGGTATGTACGAGGATAGGCTATAGTCTAATTGGACCCCTTTGTCGCGAGCGATCTGGGAAAACAGTGCCAATACTTCCTCCAGGATTTGTTTGAGAAATACCTGCCGAATTTCCAGCTCTAATTTTCCCGCTTCCACCCGGGAGTAATCCAAAATATCATTTAGCAGGGACAACAAGGCTTTGCTACTGGTGGAGATGGTTTCGGCATATTCGCGCTGCTTGGTATCTAAATAGGTATCCAAGAGTAAATTGGTCATCCCGATGATGCCATTCATCGGTGTACGAATTTCATGGCTCATTGTCGCCAGGAACTCAGACTTAGCGACAGAAGCGGTTTCTGCCTGTACCCTGGCATCTTCCAGGTGCTTATTGATTTTGTGTAGCTGCCTATTCTGCGCATTAATGACTTTATTCTGATCTGCGAGTTTGTCATTGCTTTTTTGCTTGGATTTGGTTTGTCTAAAAAGCAAAATGACCATCACAAGCATCAATAGAAAGGCAAGGATAATTCCAAATCGAATGACATTATCGAGGATAAAATTTCGCTGAGCCAGCTCTTCATTCTCTTTTTCAGACTGCTGAATTTGTTGTTTCATTTCAGCCTGCCGCCTTTCAAAGCGCTCCTCTGCTTCTTTAATCCTCTCTGAAGTAATCTCGTTTTTTAGAGTATCCCCTAAGTTAAGGGCGTAGTTAAAATAACGCGCAGCCTTGCGGTATTCACCTGACAGACTGTACAGATCAGCCAACTCAACATAACAACTGCTTTCATATTTCTTAGATCCCTCTCGGATACTAAAGTCCCGAGCAACTTCAAATTGCTCTTTCGCCTCCTCATAGTCTTGAAGCGATTTGATTGCCAGGGCATAGTTAAACAGGGTCTCAATGGTCGTATCATTTAGGGTGCCCATGGTAATCAGGGCTTGCTTGTAATTCTCACGGGCAAGGTCATAATCCTTCATCTTCATATAAAGGTCCCCAAAATTTACCCATGTCTTCGCTTCGCCCCTAGTATCTGGACTTTTTATGTCATAGATATCAAATGCCTTAGTGAAGTAAGACTCTGCAGTCTCATAATTATCAAGGGCAAGGTAGGAAAGCCCCATTTTATTGAATATATCGGCTGCCTCTGACTGATCATCTGTAGAATTTATGTGTTCCAGGGCCTGCGTGTAATAGGTTATGGCTGTGGTATACTCAGACAGGGCATGGTATGTATTTCCTAGGTTTCCATAAGAGGAGGCTGTACGGATAGGTTGTTCCTTGATATATCCATTATAGGTTAATGCACTATCGTAATAGGGAATGGCTTCTCTGTATTTTTCCTCTAAGAAAAGTACATCCCCAATAAAGTTGTATGCCTTGCTGATTCCCAGGGTATCTAGAAACTCCCCCTGTGCATAATTTAAATATGTTTGATACGTATTAGTAGCTTCTTCAAACTCTTCAAGTTGGAGTAGCATTTCGCCAATTCTGTCCAGGGTATGGAAAATTTCAATCCCTGTCTTATCGTCGCGTAGTTCATGAAATTTCAAGGCTTGAGAGAACTCAGATAGGGCGAGGTCAAATTCATCAAAGGATCTCAAGGTCTCACCATAACGCATGTAGGCCTGCGCCTTGTCCTTGTTATTTCCAATAGAGCTTTCTTCTACCGCCTGAACTGCGTACTCCAAGGCTTTTTTTTCTGCCTCGGGCCCTTTTGCTAACAGCCAGTTTAAACGAAGTTGGTTTAGGATATCTAATCTATCAACCCCTTGGGTCTTGGCTAGGGAACGCTCAAGACTATCAATACTCACTTCCTGCCCAGTCATGGGAATGAAATCAACCAGGAAAATGAATATCCAAAATGTGATTCTCCAGAATTTCCCAACCATAGTCGAAAAATAATAATTTTTGAGGAATTTATTATTTTTTATCCTTCAATTGTGCAAAGATGTGGGGGACTAGTCTGTATTACGAATTTCTTACCAACTCCCTCTCCCATCCCTCAGACATTACTTACTAGGTATTGAACGGAAAAGGGGTGACTTTCTTGTAGGGCTTTCATCCAAAAAGGGCATATTGCACCTGTTCTTTCCATAAAACCTATTTCAATTCTATCACTGTTAACAATTTGTATCGCCTATGGACTTTTCTAATTTATCACCAGAAACTATAATGGATTTGGCCACCACGTATGGGGGAATGATCCTCAAGTTCGTTCTCATCCTCATCATCGGTCTTTGGTTAATCGGATGGGTTACGCGTTTGGTACGCAAGTCTCTAGATCGCTCTAGTATGGAGCCAACTGTTGCAAAATTCCTCGCAGACCTCATTAACGTCATACTGAAGGTATTACTTTTCATCACGGTCTTAGGCATTTTTGGGGTAAATACGACCTCCTTTGCAGCCATTATTGCAGCTGCCGGGCTAGCCATTGGTATGGCACTTCAAGGAAGCTTAGCAAATTTCGCAGGGGGTGTATTGATCCTCTTATTTAAGCCATTTAAGGTCGGAGACCTAATCGAAGCGCAAGGGCATGTTGGACATGTAAAGGCCATCAGTATTTTTGTAACCAAACTATTGACACCCGACAACAAAATCGCCATTATTCCCAACGGCCCTCTATCGAATGGAGATGTGCTCAACTACTCTGATGAAGGCAAGTTGCGGGTAGATTTAGTTGCCGGTATTTCCTACAATGCGAATATCAAGCAAGCCAAAGACGTCATCATGAATGTTATGCAGAATGACCCCAAGGTCCTCCAAGATCCTGCGCCCTCTGTAAATGTATTAGAATTGGCGGATAGTTCAGTTAACCTTGCTATCCGACCCTACGCGACCCCCGCAGATTATTGGGATGTATACTTCGGAATTCAAGAGCAGGTAAAGATTGCCCTTGATGAGGCTGGAATTGAGATTCCTTTCCCACAAGTTGTAATGCACCAAGGATAGGGGTAGCAATCCTAAAATCCTTTCAAATAATCATACGATCCTGAGATCCCTCGCGTTAATTTTTACGCGGGGGATTTTTTGCTTTGGGATATCTCTTGTTTTTTTGCAGATAAAATGACCAACTTGAACGCATGCAAAGCAACCTCAAATATTTGAGACGTAGATCGAGGACAAATTTCATTACTTCCTTGTTCAGTATTGCGCTCGTCTTGTTTTTCGTAGGACTTTTTGCCTCTCTTATTATCTTGGGTAGATCTTTTACCACCCAGGCAAAGGAATCCATACTTTTGAAGGTATCCCTTGTTGACTATACCTTAGAAACTGATCAGCAAGCCTTTATCGATTCTATTTCTCAGCTCCCGTTTGTGGTAAAAACCAAATATGTCTCAAAAGAAGAAGCTGGAAAGGAGTTGCTGGAAAGAACTGGAGAAGATATTAGCCAGTTGTTAGGAGGGATGAACCCCCTTGAAGCATCGCTAAGCCTCCAACTCACCGCTAGCTTTTTACACCCCGATAGCCTTTCGCGTTTCAAGCAACTTCTGAATCGGTCGCCAGTTGTATCTGATGTCACCTATCCTTTAGCCATGATCGAAGGTGCTTCGCGAAATATTACTACACTTACCGTGTTATTTTCTAGCATTGGAATTATTCTTCTAATCATTGCTTTTTATTTGATCATTGGAACCATCCGACTTTCTATATATTCGCAGCGTCTGAGTATTTATACCATGCAACTCATTGGAGCAACTTCCAATTTTATCCGTAGGCCCTTTTTACTCAATGGATTACTCCATGGGTTTCTTGCAAGTATTCTAGCTGTTTTACTGCTTCTGGGTGCATTTCAGCTAGCGTATAAGTGGTTGGATGAGATGGGTATCCTACAGAGTTTCTCCATTAAGAATGAGTTTATTGGAATATTAATAGGAATTGTTTTATTTGGCAGCATTTTGGGTTTAATGGGTAGCTTTTGGGCTGTAAATCGCTACTTACATAGAAAACTCGATGAGTTACTATAATTATGAGTGCAAAGAAATCATCTAAAAATACCAAAGGAAATCGAAAAGGGGGGAATGCATCTAATAAACGCGCGAATAAACCCGTGGCATCTAAACCTAAGGTAGTTGTCCAAAAGGCTAAGCCTACCCCTCCTCCGGTTACCAAGAAAGTATCACGCCCTGCTGCTAAAACATCGTCCAAAAGCAAAGCGGAAGCTTCTCCTGCTACTTTACCCTTTACCAAACAAAACTATATCCTACTGGCAATTGGTGTTGCCATCATCATCCTCGGCTTTTTCTTAATGTCCTTAGATGACTTTGTGGATGCCACCAAATTTTCCATATCCCTGTATATAGCACCTATAGTGGTAATTGCAGGATTCGCCGAAATCATATACGCCATAATGTATCGCCCTAAGTCTTCCCCCCAAACCCAGGAGACCGGACAATAATATTTTTTCCTTGCTCCCGGAACTTCTGTTCCGATTGTTTTCGAAATCATTTTTTATTCATAGTTGAAAACACATGAGCATACTTGAATCTATTATCCTGGGCATTATCCAGGGCCTTACTGAGTTTTTACCGGTTAGTAGTAGTGGACATATTGAATTGGGGAAAGCACTTTTAGGTGCACGAGAAATTGGAATAGATTTTACCATTCTGGTACACGTTGCAACTGCCTTAAGTTCTGTGATTGTCTTTCGGAAGGATATCATAGAACTCATTTCTGGTCTTTTTAAATTCCAAAACAATGAGTCTGTTCAATACGTTTTGAAACTCTTACTCTCTTCAGTACCTGTAGCAGTAGTAGGGTTGTTTTTCAAGGACCAGGTAGAGGCGTTATTTGGAGGTAGTTTGATCCTTGTGGGAAGCATGCTTTTGGTCACAGCCATTTTACTTTTTCTCACGACGCGAATCAAACGTACGAATGAAAAGATTGGCTTTGGACATGCAATTGTGATAGGGCTTGCACAAATGGGGGCAATTCTTCCTGGGATTTCCCGCTCAGGATCAACCATAGCCACTGCCCTACTGATGAATATTGACAAAGAACGCGCAGCCAAATTTTCTTTTCTTATGGTGCTAATTCCCATATTTGGCCAGGCCCTCCTAGATATAAAGGATATCATCGAGGATCCAGCCCTCTGGAGCCTTTCCCCTGAAGTTACCGCTGCTGGATTTCTCGCTTCCTTTCTCTCTGGCTTGTTTGCCTGTACAGCCATGTTGAAAATCGTCAAGCGAGGAAAATTGTCTTACTTTAGTGTATACTGTACGATCGTAGGACTGATCGCTATTTGGTTTGGGATGCAGGGGTATTGAATAGATTGTAGGTAACTGACCCTAAACGATAAATGTATGAAATTAAGCATTTGGATTGTATTAGGGCTTTTCTTCCTAGGTGCAGCCTACAACTCAGATCGACAGTATATTAAATCTATCAAAAAGCATCGTAAAGAAAGAAGGAAAGCGTTCAAGGATCCCACGCGCTCACCCTTACGGGAGGAAGCGAAGTACTTCAAACAACTCTACTATTTTCCCATAGATCCCTCTTATAGAATAACAGCCACTTTGGAGAAGACACAAGACGGCCAAATATTTCGTATCCCTACAAACGATCCAGCAATACAAAAGGAATACATAAGCTATGGGAAGCTTTCCTTCGAACTGGCGGGAAAACCTCAAGTTTTAACAGTCTACAAAGACCCTCGACTTTCCCGAATTCCTATGTATAGGGATCAATTATTTCTTCCATTTAGAGATGGGTCTGCTGGCAGAGAAACTTATGGGGGTGGGAGATATTTGGATTTAGCTATCATGGAAGGACCTGAAATGACTATCGATTTCAACCTTGCCTATAATCCCAACTGTGCCTATAGTAACGGGTGGTCTTGCCCCCTACCTCCAGCGGAGAATACGCTGACCCTCGCCATCGAAGCTGGAGAGAAAGACTATACCCATTAATTGAAATATTTGGTACCCATGCGTTCGAAGCGAAGCCCAAAATCTGGCTCGTAGGATAGCCATATCAGTAATGGTTTCCCAACGATATGATCTTCTGGAACGAAGCCCCAAGCCCTACCATCCTCGGAATTATGGCGATTATCCCCCATCATGAAATAGTAATCCATATCAAAGGTATAGGACTCTTGAACTACCCCATCAATTTTCACCTCACCTTGGGCGATGTCTACCGATAGATCATGACCTTCATAGGCATTGATCACACGTGCATAAGACGAGAGATTATGGGGGGTAAGAGAAACGGTCATTCCTTTACGTGGGATAACAAGCGGGCCAAAATTATCTATGTTGTGGGAGAAGAGTTCTCCTTGCTTATTGCCGAATTTGGGGTAAATATTTCCTGAGGGGTCAAATTGACCTACAGGTACTATACGAGGCTGAATCTCTGTGACATTCCCCAAATTGGACATCTCGCCCAACACATCTTCTGTCATCCAAAATAGATAGGTGGGCGTTGAGCTATTGAGGCGAATGTAGTTGGGATTCTCGCTATCGGCCTTGCGAAAGCCCAATTTCTTCAAGGTTCTACGTGGGAATCCCGTACCATTGGTTTTTACGATATAGGACTGCTGCATATTGGGTGGATTCCAGCCTTTCTCTCCATTGATGTACAACTGGGTATCTTTAATCTCCAGGGTATCCCCTGGTATTGCCACGCAACGCTTTACATAGTTTTCTTTCAGGCTGGTGGGCTTGACCATTCCAGCCCCATCTCCCAGGTCATGAATATCATGGGCAGGGTAGTTGAATACCACGATGTCGTTTCTTTCCACCTCCCCCAGTCCGGGCAAACGGGTGTAGGGCATTCTTACCCAGTCCAGGTAGGTAGGCATCACTAAGGAGCCTACTTTCACCTTGTTGTGTACAAAGGGAAGGGCAAGAGGTACAATGGGCAGTCGCGGACCGAAATGAAATTTACTGACAAATAGAAAGTCTCCAGCCATGAGGGTCCGCTCCATGGAACTGGTAGGAATTTTATAGTTCTCGATAAAAAAAGTTCGAATGATTAGGGCAGCTACTCCGGCATATAAGAATGCGTCTGCCCACTCCCGAAACCCTGACTTAGCGGGCACATTTTTGTGAGTTTCTAAGGGTCCCAAATAGGTATTGGGAGTATGCCAGCCGATTTTGGGAAAAAAGAAAAACGGTAGAATTACTGCCTGAAGATGATCCCAAAAGGTGTATCTCCCAAAAGCATTAGCTAATTCTATATTCATGGTAATTTTCACCAGGGTGCGCACCAAAGGGATAAGGGTCAATACAATCCACCACTTGGGCTTACCGATGAGTTGGATCCAAATGTAATCACTATAAATGGGAATTAGGGCTTTCCAGCCTTTTTGGCCTGCTTTGCGGAATAGTCCCCAAAGGCCTATGCGGATGATTAAAGATACAGATATACCAATGAGTAGGTAGAGGAGGAGTGTAGGATTCATAACTCTTTTACGGCTATCTCTTAAAATCGTTTTTCCTAGATTTTTTAGTAATTTACAACGCATGAACATAGAATTACAGTATCCGGGAAAACGCCCAGCGGATGAGATCCTTTCGGAGGTGTATCCGGGTACCCTGTTAGGCAAATCTCCCCTTCAATCTTCAGTAAGTCGAGCCCTCCTCTTTGGCGATAATCAGCCCATTTTATCTCTACTCCGGACTACCCACCGAGCCACAATCGATTTAATCTATATTGACCCTCCCTTTGGAACGGGGCAGTCCTTTACAAACGGTGCCCAACACCTTGCCTATCACGACACACTGGTAGATCACGATTTTCTGGAATTCCTCCGCCAACGCCTGATCCTCATGCGGGAGCTACTTTCTCCTCAGGGAAGCCTTTATCTGCACATTGATAAAAAGGTAGGACATTATGTGAAGCTCCTTCTAGACGAGATATTTGGGAGGGAAAATTTTCTCAACGACATCACGCGCGTCAAATGTAATCCCAAGAACTTTTCCCGCCGTGCTTATGGGAACTCTACCGATATGATACTTTTGTATGCCAAAGATAGGGACCAACACATCTGGAATGAACAAAGAGAGCCCTTATCTGAAGACCAAATACACCGCTTATTTCCGAAGCACGATCCCCAAAAGGGTCCTTACACGACCCATCCCCTTCATGCTCCCGGTAAAACTCAAAAAGGAGACACCGGGCAACCCTGGAAAGGATTGATACCTCCCAGAGGTCGCCACTGGCGGTACAAAAGAGAGACATTAGACGCGTTAGAAGATCAAGGCCTTATCGAATGGTCCCCTACGGGAAATCCCCGAAAGCGCTTTTTTGCGAAGGACCACAAAGGCCAAAAACTCCAAGATTTTTGGGAGTATAAAGACAAAGGGAAAACCCTGGTTTCCTATCCTACGGAAAAGAACCTAGATATGCTCAAACGCATTATTCTGCAATCTTCACATCCTGAAAGCATTGTATTAGACGCCTTTGCAGGTTCGGGAAGTACCTTAATTGCTGCACATGAACTCGGTCGGAATTTTATCGGGATTGATGCTTCTTCCTTGGCAAAACATGCTATCCAAGAAAATTTTGAAAAATACCGTATTGAAGTAGCCACCTGGCGGTATGAGGAGAAGTAGTTTGGCTGTTAAGCAATGTGAATAATGCTCTTATTCCTGCGCTACAGGGATCATGGCTGTTAATCGGACTTGAGGGGTAAAATCATCATCTAGGTACAGCCATTTTACATTAAGGCTAGAAAGTTCGCTCCGGGTTTTGCGCCCTATTTTGCCTATGATTTGCCCACAATGTGGTATGCCATTACATTCTGTAAAATAAATGGAAAATACATCCCCTTCGCACAGCATAGCACTCCCTCTGTAAACAAGGTGTCCGTCTTGAAGCATTGCTTCATACTGTTCTGTGAGGGTAAGCTGAGCGACCCTATCTTTTCCCTCAACCCCTCGATACTTCACCCGATAGCCCCCTGCTAGATGTAGCTTATCTTCCAGTGTAGTTGTGCGATTTTCGGCTAAGAAGTCTTTCCCGATCTTACTACTATTAAAAATATCTGATAAATCGTACAAGATACTTTGGGGTAGCCCTTTGATTTCATCCAATAGTAATTCTGAGCTTCTGTAACTGGGGAGTTCGTTCGTGATACCTTCTTGTCTACTAATATATATTTTCCCACAAAAAGACTTATCAAAACGAGAAATTCCCAATAAATCTCCTGCAAATATATACGCTCGAATAGGTAATACCTGCAAGGACATAAAAAGAGGAGCTTTGGTAGTATCATTGAAAAAGCGACCGATCAGCATCTGACCAGAGGCCTGAACCTGCAAAACACCCTTATAAATGGGGTGTCCAGCTACGCGGAGTATCGAATTCCCAGCATTATCTCGTATTTCAATCTCCATTACAAAAACCCCATATTCAATAGAAACAAAAACGCCTCTAAAGGTATCGATAAACTCCTCTATGGTATGTGCGAACTTACTTTTATAGGACAAGTCCGATAAGGTTTGGGGCATTTTACTGGTAATAATCCATCTCCTACCTGCAATATGCTGCGCAATTATAGGATCAACCTTTTTGCGCTTAAGTGAATCCAATTGCTCCTCTTCAGACTCTACTCTTTGAAAAACTACCTCGCCAATCGCGGGTTGCCTATTTCTATCATACCCCACATAAGCCCCAGCCAGTATGTATTTGTATTTGAGATTCCGTTCCCAATAGACAGCGATAAACAGAGACCTATCAATCTCAGAATCATCATTTGTAAAAATGAGCGACATCCCATTTTGCTGGTATTTGATGTGTCCCCTATAGTGGTATTCAGAATACTCAGATTCCTTTTCCCAATACGCTAGCACCCAATGTGCACCTAAATTTTGATCCGATAGGGTAAGCCTTGTATGAATTATCTGGTTTTCTTCTCCGATATAGTAACCCACAAAATATTCATTTTGAGGGATTAGGGTAGTCGGCTTTTCTAAATTTGACTGCTCTTCTAGCGTTTTATCGGATAAGGAAGAGTGGTCGAGAAAATCTTTGATGTCTTTATAGCCTAAGGCCTGGAAGTAAATAAAGACAAACTCTCGGGTAAATCTAATAGGTGTATTTCCTTTCTGCCATTCTCTATACTTGTTATACAAATACTTTCCATTTACCCATTTTCCTGTTTTTTCCCAAATCAGCTTTTTGATACTGGGAAGTTCTTCGTCATAATAGTTGAATCCGTACAATTGGTAGTCCAACAAAGTTTCAGGAGACACCTCATAAAATTCCTCTAAAGCCTTGATCAGGTCCTTATGTAAGGCTCCAAATACTATTGGGGTAAGGCTCAAGCCGCTTCGTCTGTTGGTTCTCCCTTTCATGAATTCCTAACTTTTCCTGTCAATTTACTAGGAATTCCTATAAAATTTATGCGGAATAGGAAAATGCGGTAATAAAAACAGGAATTCAGATTTTTAAGAAAATTGAATGAATATTCCAAGTCTTACCAAACCCCAATTTATGAAAAGACAACTTACCTTACTCATACTACTTTCTTCTACACTATTTAGTTTTTCCCAGCAATTGGTCAAGGGTTATGTTTTGGATGAACAAAAGGATCCCTTAGTCGGAGCAAATGTAATCGTAAAGGGAACTCTAGTTGGGACCATTACAGATGCTGATGGAAACTTCTCCTTAACCATTCCAGCAGGATCGGATGTATTTGTTGTTTCTTACATCGGATATGAATCCCAAGAAATCCAAGCCACCGAGGGAAACATCGAAGTAATTCTATCGAAAGATCCCCAATTTTTGGAGGAAGTGGTTGTGGTAGGGTTTTCTGGAAATGTAGGACGAGCCAGAAGACGGGCTGCATCAGTCCAGAGTATTCCAGAGTCTGTAACCACCTTCACAGCTGAGCAAATCGATGCAACTGGGGTAAATAATATCCAAACGTTTGCTGCTCAAGTCCCCAACGTATCCTTTAATACCTCTCAAAATGTGGGAGTAAATTTCCTTACGGTTCGTGGAATCCCTCAAATCAGAAATGGAGAGTCCCCTGTTGCCTTTGTCATAGATGGAATTACGATTATAGATCCCAACTTGATCAATCAAGAATTGTATGACCTAGCCATGGTGGAAGTAGTTAAAGGGCCGCAAGGGACCTTATATGGTAAAAATGCCATCGGGGGTGCGATTAATATTCTTACCCAGGCCCCAACAAATTATGCAAAAAACAGATTGACCCTTGGATATGGAAATGGCAATAGTTTTAAGGCGCAACTTTCTTCCTCTGGACCACTGGTCAAGGATAAGGTTTACTACCGTATTTCTGGATCGTATAGGGATTCAGATGGAGTCATTGAGAATGAGACGCTGGACATGCCCGTAGACTTCCTGAAAGACTTGAGCCTAAGGGGGCAACTTACCTTTGATTTAAGCTCTCGTTTTTCAGCTACCTTAGTAGGTCAACTAATTGATACTGAAGGTGGTGCGGTGTATTATGCCCACTCCCCTTCGGGTTTACAACTGGATGCCGATGATTTTAACTATGTGATCGATGCTGATCAATTTGGAGAATCTACACTAGACAATACCTACGGGGCCTTGAAATTGAAATATGCCTTTAACAAGGCTATCTTAACCTCTGTTACCTCTTTCAATTCTGCCCAGCGGAACCATGTTGGAGACCTGGATTTTACCCCGGTAGATATCCTACGACAAGATCAAGACAGCGATTCGGAGACCTTCAACCAAGAATTCCGCCTTTCCTCCAATGACCCTGCCTCCAAATTGTCTTGGGACCTGGGGGCTTTTTATCAGGCTTCTGAACGGACCTTACTTACGCAGGCCCTCGCCGATTTTGGTTTTTTCGCAGAACCTCCTGCCGCTACTGGTGAACTGGGCTTTTTGCCTTTGCTGTCTGATTATACCTCCGAATTCCGCACAATAGCTGTTTTTGGTTTCCTGGACTACAAACTATCAGATAAGTTTACTGCCTCGATAGGCCTGCGTTTTGACAACGATGAAATCACACAAGTTAATCGACTATTTGATACGGAGCCCACCAAATCCCAAAGTGAGCTTCAACCAAAAGTTTCGCTCGCCTATCAAGCTACAGAAAATGTATTGATCTATGCCAACTATGGAAGAGGTTATCGCAGTGGGGGATTTAACTCCACCTCTACAGACCAATTCAATTCAGAATATGATGGCGAAACCAGCGATAACTTTGAATTGGGCTTGAAGACTTCTACGCGGGATAAACGTTTCATTTTCAATTTAGCTGCCTTCTACATAGACTTCAACAATCAACAGCAATATGTGGTAGGGGTAGGACCCAATGCTGGATTTATTATCGGGAATTTTAACTTCCCAGAAACAGAGGTGTTGGGCTTTGAAGCAGACCTAAAATACCGTACCTCAAATTTTCTAGATATTATTGCTGGGGTAGGTATAACCAACTCCGAAATTATCACTGGGGGAATGGATGGAGGCTTTGATCGAACTCCCTTTGAAGGAAATAAGACGCCATTTGTTCCTCAGTCTACCTTCAATATCGCCTTACAATCTGACTTTCCAATTTCTACAAACATTGATTTTGCAGGCTTTTTAAGCCTAAACAACAAGGGAAAGATCTATTGGCACGAGGATAACAATGATGTTGCAGATCCATTTAGTCTACTTGATGGTCGTGTAGGTCTCACTTTCAATAAGAAGTTTACCGTTACCCTTTGGGGAGCCAATATTCTGAATACGGACTACTATCAAGAGTATTCTGCCTTTGAAGTATCGGGAAGTGCAGCAGGAGACATTGGTTGGATAGGCCAACCTCGCACCTATGGGGCCGAATTAACCCTTGATTTATAGACTGCATGAGAAGCGTTGCGATAATGTATTACTTGCGCGACGCTTCTTTTTCCTATCCACCCCATTTCAATTCTTACACAAGGACTTATGCGCGTTGCAACTGATGTCGGAGGTACCTTCACAGATATTGTTATATATGACTATGATCCGCATACTAAAACTGTAAACTCCATCCTTACGGCAAAGACCGATACTACTCCACCCAATTATGAGGAGGGAATCATGGAAGGATTGAAGGCGAGTAATATTTCGCTGGAACAAGTGAATTTCTTTGCCCACGGGACTACGGTTGTGATAAATGCATTAACAGAGAGAAAAGGTGCTAAGACAGGACTCATCACGACAAAGGGTTTCAGGGATGTACTAGAAATTGCCCGAGCCAATCGACCTGATCTATTCAATTTCAACTTTGTCAAGCAAGCACCTTTCGTTCCCCGACACCTTCGATTAGAGGTGGAAGAGCGCATCAACTACAAGGGGGAAATCATCCAGGAACTCCGTCTGGCAGATGTAGACCAAGCTGTCCAAGTCTTTCTCGAAGAAAGTGTTGAGGCCATTGCTGTCTGCTGCCTACACGCTTACCGCAACCCACAAAACGAACAGGCAATCGCCGAGCGGCTTCAAGAACTGCTTCCAGATATTCCTGTCATCTGTTCCTACCAGGTAAATAGAGAGTGGCGTGAATATGAACGTACCAGTTCCACGGTCCTCTCTGCATATACTACGCCTCTTACCGTACATTATCTCAATCGTCTAGTAGACAAGCTGAGAAATAGAGGACTGAACCACGCCCCCTATATCATGCAGTCTAATGGAGGCATAAGTACCCTTAATGCTGTAAAAAGTAATCCCATAAGCCTAGTCGAGTCTGGGCCGGCAAGCGGAATTATTGGCGCAGCCGAATTGGGAAAAGCTATCAATAGGAAAAACTTAATCGTACTCGATATTGGAGGAACTACTGCCAAGTGTTCCTTGATTGAAAAAGGCCAGTTGAAAATCACCTCCTCTTATAAAATCGAGGCTTCTCCTACTCAAGCGGGGTATCCCATTCAGACTCCTGTAATTGATATTGTGGAAATAGGAAATGGGGGAGGAAGCATTGTTTGGATAGATCCTGGGGGCAAGTTACACGTAGGCCCTCAAAGTGCGGGAGCTGTACCTGGCCCTGCAGCTTACGGCAAAGGAGGAATGCAGGTAACAACCACTGATGCCAACTTATTGTGTGGTCGTATTCACCCTGACTTTTTTATGGGCGGGAAAATGCAACCCAATATATCCAACATACATAAGGCTATCGCTCCCTTAGAAAAGCAATTAGGGATGGATAAGTACCAAATTGCCAAGGGTATATTAACCATCGCCAATGCCAATATGGTGAATGCCCTTAAACTCATCTCTGTAAATAAAGGATATGATCCCAGAGATTTTTCCTTACTCGTCATTGGGGGAGGAGGCCCCTTACATGCGCCTTACTTAGCAGAGGAATTACACATTTCGGAAATAATCGTTCCTGTCAACGCAGGAGTATTTTCGGCCTTGGGGATGCTCATGGCAGACTTGCGAAGGGATTTGCTTCGAACTCAGGTCTATACGGTTACCGTGGAAAATCTGTCTCAATTTCAGACGATTCTACAAGAGATGGAATATGAGACAATCCAACATTATGCCCAAGACGGGCATGATTCCACAGAAATCATGTTTGAATACTTTGCCGATATGCGCTATGCTGGTCAAGAACACTATGTAAAAGTACCTTTTCCTCGGCCTCCATCTAGCCCAAAGGATTTAGACGATCTGACAACACGCTTTCACCAGGAGCATAAAAGGAAGTATACATTTGAATTGGAGGTTCCCATTGAATGGGTCAACTTTCATCTTGTAGCAAAAGTAGAGGTTGAAAAGCCCCTCTTTCCCAAGCAGCCTTCTCCCAATTCCCAGACAAAGGCACCCATATATGGAGAGTATCCTGTAGACTTTGGAAAATTTGGCAAAGCTACTGCTGCGATAGTGGAACGAGATAAATTGACTCCTGGAATGACCTTAGAAGGTCCCGGTCTCATTGTGGAATCTTCTACATCAACCGTCGTCCCACCAGGATTCCATCTTACTGTTGACGATTGGGGAAATTTACTGATTAAACCTATGGATACATGATAGATAAGTTCACCCTAGAGGTCATACAAAACGCTTTGGTTGCCATTGGAGATGAGATGTTCGTGGCTATGCAACGGACAAGTATGAGCCCCATCATTTATGAATCCCTAGATTATGCCGTTGGCCTCACTAGTAGAGAAGGTCATCTGCTGGCTCAGGGAAATGGTGTAACAGCATTTTTGGCCTGTCTTGATTCGGTAGTACAAAGTACCCTTGAGAAATATCCCCAGGAACGCATTTCTCCTGGGGATGTATTTATAGCCAATACCCCATATGCAGGCGGAGGCACCCATCTTTCCGATGTGTCGATTGTCATGCCTATTTTTTTTGAGGAAGAGCTTATTGCCTTTTCAGTAAATAAGGCGCATTGGACCGAATTAGGAGGGACCTACCCTGGCTCTGTCTCGACCGTATCCACAGAGGTCTTTCAGGAGGGTATGCACTTCCCCTTTATCAAGATAAAAGATAAAGGGGTGCTGAACGAAGCCATCCTAGATATGATCCGCTCAAATGTGCGCTTACCAGATAGTACCCTTGGAGATTTATTTGCGGGCCTTGCGGCGGCTAAGGTAGGTGCCAAGCGTTTGGTAGAATTAGTTGCAAAATATGGTCGAGATTCCTTTTTTATGGCCGAAAACGCTATGCTTGAGTATGGGGAAGCCATGACCATAGAAGCCTTGAAAAAATTCCCCAAAGGAACATTTACTGGTGAAAGCTTCCTGGAAGACGATGGATTTGGGAATGGTCCTTTTCCTCTCAAGGTCACAATCCATATTTCTGACCAAGGAATGGAGGTGGACTTTACAGGCTCCCACTCCCAGCTCCAAAGTCCACTTAATCTATCTTATACTGGATTAGTAACAGGAGTAAGAAGCGTATTTAAAGCGATCACTACTCCCCACTTACCCGCAAATGGTGGGGCATTTCGTCCCTTACGAGTTATTTGTGAACCAGGTACTGTGCTGAGTGCACAGGCCCCAGCGGCCTGTTCCATCTATTATGAAACCCTGATTACCGCAATAGATTTGGTTTGGCGAGTATTAGCAGAGGCAATTCCAGGTCTTTTACCCGCAGGGCATCTTCGTTCCGTTTGTGCCACCTTTATCTCCGGCTTACATCCTGATACGAATCAATTCTACGTACAAGCTGAGCCCCTCGCTGGGGGTTGGGGAGCAAGTGAAGACCATGATGGAAATAGAGGACAGCTTTCTTGTGGAAGTGGAGAAAGCTACAATATCCCCATTGAAATACGGGAAATGCGGTATGGTTTGATGGTCCGGCAATATGCTTTCCACAATGAAGGAGGAGGTTATGGAGAGTTTCAGGGAGGAAATGGACAGTACCTGGATTTTGAAATCTTATCTGAGGAAGCCTTCCTGACAGCTGCATTCCTAGGAGCGAAAACCCCCACTTGGGGAGCCGAAGGGGGGATAGACGGATCGTTCAATTACTTGGTTATCATTCGAAAAGATGGTACAGAAGAACCCTACAGCTTAGTATCAAACATTCGACTGGAAAAGGGAGATGTTGTACGATGTGTTACGGCGACGGGTGGGGGGTACGGAAACCCTAAAAACCGTCCGAAATACAAAGTACTTGAGGATTTAAAAAATGGCTATATCACCAAAGAGCAAGCTATATCACATTACCTCATTTCATAATTTTATATGAATCCTGTTGAAACTCAAACCACAAATTGGATAGGAATCGCTTCTATCTGGATTGGCGGAATGGTCAGTATACCTTCTCTGCTCATTGGAAGCACTTTGATCGGAGGGATGAATTTTAACCAAGCCTTGCTCTCTGGCCTTCTGGGAATAGGATTTGTTGTAGTATTTATGTGCCTAGAGAGCGTTGCTTCCGTTGAATTTCGACTAAATACCATCGAACTCGCAAAAAGTGCATTTGGAAGAATTGGAGGGGCAATTTTGGTAGGTGCAATTGTAGGCTTAGCAACCATGGGTTGGTTTGGTGTACAAACCAATATTGCAGGTGTGTCCTTTTCAAAGATTTTAGCAGATACACTCGCCATTGAGTTACCGGCCTATTTTTCTTCCATTTTCTGGGGGCTCATCATGTTACTCACAGCCGTTTATGGATTTAGGTTGATGAAATGGCTAAACTACTTAGCTGTACCCGCCATTATTTTGTTGATGGTTTACGGGCTTGGGGTATCTTTTAGCGAAAAAGGCTGGGGAGCCATTGCCTCATTCGAACCCTCTGGTTCCATGAGTTTTCTTTCAGCTATCGGACTCGCCATAGGTTTTGTTTCCGTTGGGGGAGTGATTTCTCCCGATATCAATCGATTTTCGGCTACCAAGAAAGATGCCATCTGGGGCTCAATTTTGGGCTTACTCCCTGCGGGATTGTTATTACTTTCTATTGGAGCTATACTGGGAATTCTCCAAGGCACACACGATATAACCGAAATCTTTTCCGAGCTCGGATATCCCGTTTTAGCTCTTTCCATATTAATTCTTGCCACCTGGACAACTAATGTGGTCAATGCATATTCGGGGGGATTGGCTTTAAACCAACTTTTAGGTTTACCCGAAGAAAAACGACCCCGTTCTACCCTAATTGCAGGAATACTCGGAACGGGATTGGCCGTAGGAGGTATTCTCAACAATTTTATAGGCTTTCTCACGCTACTAACCACCACCATTCCGCCCATAGCTGGAGTATTAATTGCAGATTATTGGCTTGCTAAAAGCTTTCAGGCTGAAAGCACCCAAAAAATTAATTGGAGGGGGTTTTTAGGTTGGTTTTGTGGGGTAGCAACTATGGTATTTCTGGAAGATCCGGTAAAAAATCTATTAGCTATTGCTGTTTCTGCCGTAGTCTTTTGGGGGGCAAATAAAGTTATACCCCGATAAATATTCCCATACATTCTATGTACTAACTGGTTGATATGCGCAAAATAACTACTCAAGACTTAGAGGCAATTGCCATCGGATCTACTGTTTTAGGGACGGGTGGAGGAGGGGATCCCTATATCGGAAAATTGATGGCTCAAAATGCTATCGAGCAATTTGGTGAGGTACCGCTGCTCGATCCAGAAGAGGTTCCAGATGATACCTTAATCGTACCAGTTGCTGCTTTTGGAGCCCCTGTCATCCTCTTAGAAAAGCTATTTAATGGAAAAGAAGCCCTTGCTGCTTTCGAGATGATGGAAAAATATCTGGGAGAAAAAATATTTGCAACCATGCCTGCGGAAGCGGGGGGGCTAAATGGAGTAATTCCTTTTGCGGTAGCAGCAGAGAAAAATATCCCCATTATAGATGCTGACGGAATGGGTAGGGCCTATCCGCGATTAGAAATGGTAACCTTTACCCTCTATGACATTCCGGCTTCCCCCATTACGCAGGCTGACGAAAAAGGGAATCGGTCTATTTACCATACAATTAATAATGTGTGGGGCGAAACTATGGTTGGGAGTACGGTGATTCCTATGGGGGGAAGTTGCTTCATCGCTTGCTATCCGATGTCAGGTAAACAAATGAAGGAGGCTGCTGTTCGCAATGTAATTTCCAAAGCCCAAAAACTTGGATTAGCTATCGGGGAGGCAAAGCAAAAGGGAATTTCTCCTCTCAATAACTTGCTGTCTGCAGGTGATGGTAAACTTATATTTAAAGGTAAAATAATCGATGTAAATGTCCAGACTGACGGAAGATGGAATAAAGGCATTTGTCGATTGGAGGGCTTAGAAGGTTATGCAGGACAGCAGATGCAGCTAGATTTCCAAAACGAGTTTTTAATCGCAACCTCTGGGGAGAAGGTCATCGCCTCTGTTCCAGACTTAATCACCGTGTTAGACCTTGAAACAGCTGAACCCCTTACGATCGAGTCCTTACAGTATGGGTATCGATTGAATGTGATTGCTATGCCCTGTGATGAGAAATGGAAGTCAAAAGCAGGGATTGCCTTAGGAGGGCCTTCTGCTTTTGGGTATGACAGCCCTTATGTTCCTATTTAATTCTACCTAACCCTCTCTTTTAACTTTCAACGAACCCATGAAGCAATATAAAATAGGCATAGATGTAGGGGGAACCAATACAGACTGCGTCTTGGTGGACCAGCACAATCACATTCAGACCAAGGCCAAACTTCCCACTACCCCAGATATATCCACGGGGATTGAACAAGCAATAAGCAAGGTCTTGGCAAATTCGGGAGTATCTTCCCAAGAAGTGCAATATGTCATGCTGGGAACGACCCACTGTACCAATGCCATCGTCGAACGAAAGCACCTCAACAAAGTAGGGATCATCCGAGTATGCAAGCCAGCTTCTCAAATGGTTCCCCCTCTATCGGGATTTCCTGAGGACCTAAAGGCCTTGACGAACCAGCATATTTACATGGTTCACGGAGGCTATGAATTTGATGGACGCTTGATTCATCCCCTTGATGAGTCTGAACTCCGCGAGGTATTACAAAAAATGAAAGGCGAGGTGGAGGCAATTGCCGTAACTGGGATTTTCTCCAAAATAAATCCTGCACAAGAGAAACGTGTTGCAGAACTTGCACGTGAGATTATGGGACCAGCTATCCCTGTGAGCCTTTCATCCCAAATTGGCAACCTAGGGTTGCTGGAGAGAGAAAATTCGACTATCCTAAATGCATTGCTACAAGGTATTGCGCTGAATATGGTACAATCTTTTCAGGCGGCCGTAATGCAAAACAACGTAGAAGCCCAGCTCTACATGGTTCAAAACGATGGTACCCTCATGTCTCTTGAAAATGCTCGAAGGTTTCCGGTTTTAACCATCGCATGTGGTCCTACGAATAGTATAAGGGGAGCTGGGGCATTGAGTGGGGTTGAAAACGGAATCGTAATCGATGTTGGAGGTACAACCTCTGATGCCGGAGTTCTCGTCAAGCAGTTCCCCAGAGAAAGCAATAAAGCGGCTATTGTAGGAGGCGTTCAAACCAATTTTCGAATGCCCGACGTCGTCTCTATCGGATTAGGAGGAGGTTCCTTAATAGACTTACAATCCGATGAAATTCAGATTGGCCCTCAAAGTGTAGGGTATCGCCTCCCCACAGAAGCCCTCTGTTTTGGAGGAGAAGTTTTTACCCTTTCCGATTACGCCCAGTATGCGGAAAAGCTCCAAATTCCTACAGCTCATACTGGAAAGGAACTAAAGGAACTTCTCAAGAAAAAATTAGCACAAGATCCAGAAGAAATCAAAGAGAAAATTGAGGCTCAGATTGCGGATATGGTCTATAGATTGATCGATACAGTCAAAACCCAAAGTGGAGAGGTTCCTCTGATACTAGTTGGTGGAGGTTCCCCAATACTTCCCAATCGCATAAAAGGCGTGTCGGAAATAATTCGCCCGGATCATTACGAAGTGGCCAATGCCTATGGCGCTTGTATTGCCCAAATCGGAGGGGAGGCCGAAAAAGTGTTCAATCTTGCACAGATATCACGGGAAAACGCTATAGAGGAACTTAAGACAGAAGCCACACAACAAGCTATTAATTCTGGAGCTCGGAAAGAGAGTATTGAAGTTCTCATAGTCGATGATACCCCCCTTGCCTACCTTCCCAATGCGACCAAGGTAAAGGTAAAGGTTTGTGGGGATCTATGAATACTAAATTGAGGCCGGGAAGCTTTTTCATTGGAAAAAACCCCACTTCACCCGATCTCCAACTTTCAAGTGTTCTGCCTTCTTTCTTTCTATATGAAAGCCTAAGGTCTCTCCTCCAAGTTTCATCTGGATAAAGTACTGAGAATCACGAGCGGTTATGTGGGTAATTTCCCCCCACAAGGAAAGGGATTCCTTATCTAGGGATTTATCAAAGAATAGTTGGGGGGCTTCTTTTGCTACAAAACAACCTTCCTTCATCACCCAGATTTCATCCGCCATCTCAGAAATTTCCTCAGGGTCATGACTTACGAGTAGGGTGGTCAACTGGTAGCGTTTATGCAGGGTAAGGATAAAGCGCTGCAGCTTTCTTCGCATTTCATAATCTAATGCTGAAAGGGGCTCATCCAATAATAGCAAGGATGGCTGTGCAACCAAGGCTCGAGCCAGGGCCACCCGCTGCTGCTGACCTCCGGAAAGAGTTGGGGGCTTTCGCTTTCGCAACCCTTGGAGTTCCATGATATTTACCAAATCGGAAATAATAGTGGCATCATGTCCCTTGGGCAGGGCAAACATTAAGTTACGCTCAACGGTCATATTCGGAAAAAGAGCGTAGTCTTGGAAAAGAAATCCTACTTTGCGCTGTTGGGGTCTCAGGTTTACCCGCTGTATTGTATGCACCCAAGAAATTTGGTTAACACGGATGAATCCCGTGTCGGGTTTCATTAAGCCAGCTATCATGCGCAAAATAGAGGTCTTTCCTATTCCCGAAGGCCCGTATAGGGCGATGAGTTGCCCTTGGATGATTTTGCCTGAAACCTTCAAGTTCAAATCACCTTCCGCTCCATGTAATTTTTTCTCTAAATCGAATTCCAGCATTACCACACGCGTTGAGGGCTATTCCGATTTAACCCGTATACGACCAGCAAAATACAGAAGGAAACCACAAAGAGAAAAAGTGAATAGGAATTGGCAAGGCCGTAGTTGAGCGCTTCTACCTCTTCATAGATGGCAATTGAAGCCACTCGGGTTTGGCCAGGGATGCTTCCACCGATCATGAGTACTACGCCAAACTCCCCGATCGTATGGGCAAAGGCCAGAACAATGCCCGTAAGGATGGCTCCACGAATATTGGGAAGAAGTACCCAAATCAGCGTTTCCATTCGGCTCTTACCTAGTACATATGCCGCTTCCTTCAGAGAGGGAGATAGACTGGCAAATCCTGCAGCAATGGGCTGTACCATAAAGGGAAGGCTATACAGGATGGATGCGAGTACTAAGCCTTCAAATGAAAAGGCTAACTGCAGCCCAAGGTTTTCTTGAAGAAATCTTCCAACCGAATTATTCGGACTAAAGGCCACTAGGATATAAAAGCCTAACACGGTAGGAGGCAAGACCAATGGCATACTGATTAAGGCCTCTAAGACTATTTTTCCTCGGAACTTTGTGTAGGTGAGCCAGTAGGCAAGGGGGATCGCAATAAGAATTAAGAGTAATGTGGTTATAAGGGAGAGTTGAAAGGTGAGGAGAATGGGTTCCCAATTCATGGGATTCATATTAAAGATCGAAGCGCTTAATTCTTTTTTCTACTTCATCGATAGATAAACCAGTAAGTTCAGCGATCATCCCAAGGCTTAAGCCATTTTTAACTCCTTGAGTAATCACAAAATTTTCCTTCTCGACTTTCCCTTCAATCTTACCCTGCTTTACACCGCGCTGAATAATTTGTTCATATGTTGTCATAGTAAGATCATTCATTTCCTGAGGCAATGAATTTAGTAAATCCATGAATTCCTCATCTGCAATTTTTGAAACACTCCATAAATATACGAATAATACAATTAGCTGGTTGCTAACCTGTTGGTTCTCTAATTGGTCCTCAAGGCCTCTAAAAATCTCTTTAAAATTAACTTTTATAAATTCTTCTTCTTTTCCATGCTTAAATATGAGCATAGTCGGCCTTAGAATACCAGGGTTCAGTTTTAGTAACGTATCTGTCGGAATTTCATTGAAGTTAGTCACTAAGTATTCAAAACCTGGAAAAAAAGCCTTTAGATGGGAATCTAGGTTTCCAAAATAGGAATGAAAGGGCCTCACACTCCATTTCTCTGATCCGTGGTAAACCACGATAGGAACGATTGCCTTCAACTTCTCTTTGTTTGAAACCATGGTGTCCCAAGCCTCTAACATATACCTAAGCAATTGCAGATGAGGAAACTTTTCTGGCTTCGATTTATGTTCAAATAGTAGGCAGATCTCTAGCTTTTGATCGCCATATGTAGCTGCATACACCACATCTGAAAATGCAGCTTTAAATAAGCTATCATGAGGATTATTAGGCACCTTCATATTTTGTTAATTAGCTCAATTAAACAAAATATAATTTTTTATCAAAAATTAGCGCACTATTTTTTAATATAATATCCATATTCCTCTAACATTCCTGCAACTTCCTCCGAAAATAAAAATTCATAAAAAGCCTGTGCATCAGAATTTGGGTCTTCTCGTTTATTGGGTTTGATTACCACGACTCCTTGGGCGATGGGCGTGTAAAGCGAATCTGCAAGCTCAATCCAAGATCCCCTATCGCGTAACTGCGGTGAAAGCGCAATAGCCTTTGCCGTGAATCCTATTTGTGCCCCTCCTGAAAGAACAAACTGATTGCATTGAGAGATGCTTTCCCCGTACACTAGCTTAGGCTCGAGCGCAGCAAATTTCGCACTGGCCTCTAGCACCTCCATAGCTGCTAATCCATAGGGGGCATTGCGTGGATTGGCTAGGGCAATGTGCTTAATCTCAGGGGCATTCAGTTGATCGAGTTGTAGGGGGATATTAGGATCCAGCGCCCAGAGGATCAATTTGCCATGGGCATAGACTTTGGGAGCCTGAAATGCATATCCCGCTTCGTACAACTCCTCTGGATATTTCATATTGGCTGATAGAAATACATCATAGGGAGCTCCCTGAAGGATTTGAGCTGTAAGTTTGCCAGAAGAGCCTATGATCATTTCACAGGGTATTTGGGTTTGTTCTGTAAAGGCTTGGACGATTTCATCCATAGCAAACTGAACATTTGCTGCTGTGGCAATGCGAAGGGGAGGAGGTTCTCTGTGTGAAGGGGTACAACTGCTTCCAAGGAATAGGAAAAAAAGAAGCCCATAATCGTTAAAGAAAGGGAGAATGAATCGACATACCATCCTCGAAATTAGACGCAAAATCCTAAAAATTTAAATCAAATTTTCGGTCCCCATGATTCAAGGCCCTGAAATTTGTGTAGATTCTCAAACCCTTTATTTTTACATAGTCAGTTATGCAAAAAATTACACATATATTCCTTCTTCTACTCCTCCCCTTATTTCAGGTAGAGGCTCAGCAGACCCTCAGAGAAACAATTCTTCAAGGAGGGATACAGCGAGAATACCTTGTGTATATACCTGAAATGTACGATGGGACTTCTCCTGTACCTCTAATGTTCAACTTTCATGGGTATGGAGGTTCTGCTATTGGGCATATGAATGGAACCGGAATGAAATCCGTTGCAGACACTGCAGGCTTTATCCTCGTTTGTCCACAAGGGAGTCTATTTTCAGGAAGTACCCATTGGAGTGTGGGTTCATGGACCAATGGGAGTACCGCTGATGATCTGGGGTTTACAGAAGCTATAATTGATACCTTGGCATCAACTTACACCATCGACCTAAATAGAGTATATAGCTGTGGTTATTCCAATGGAGGATATTTTAGCTTTGAATTAGCTTGTCAGTTGAGTCATCGAATAGCTGCTATAGGTTCGGTGGGAGGGAAAATGAGCTCCGAAACGTATAATACCTGTAGTCCTACGCACCCCACCCCTGTTGTGTCCATCCATGGAACAGCAGATAATGTAGTCACATACTATACCTCTGAACCCGTCAACTCAAAAAATGTAGCTGAGGTGAATGAATTTTGGAGACGATATAACAACACCGATCAGGAGGCAATCGTTGAAAGCCTTCCTAACCTAAATACGGCAGATGGTAGTACGGTTGAATACCAAGTCTACTCCAATGGAGACAAGTGTACCTCTGTTGCCCATTATAAAGTAATTGGTGGGGGGCATGACTGGCCGGGTGTATGGGGCAACCAGGATATAGATGCGAGTTCGGTCATATGGAGCTTTGTTTCCCAGTACAATCTTAATGGCCTTATCACCTGCAATACCCTCACTTCACACGCAAATATTCTTAGTAAGCCTGTTTCTTTTTTTCCTAATCCAACCTCGGACTTTTTTACCCTGAGCCTGGACTTTGACCACGAAGTAAGCTGTCATATATATTCGTCTATAGGAGCGCTTGTTCTTTCACAAAAAGTAAGTCCTACTGATCCTATCGTTGATGTCTCGGAATTACCTGCCAACGTATACTATGTCACTGTAGGAAGGCACACGAAAAAATTGATCAAACGAAATTAAACCCTTTTATATTCATTATACAAAGAAGCTGCATATATGGCCTATCCCCTTAAGAACATAGTGAATGAACCCTATCCGTTTAACTACGAGGGTAGGGCCTTACTATGGCTATTGCCGGGGATCTTCATTTTTGGCCTGCTTTTCCTCTTCATTTTTCAACCTTTCAATAACAATTGGGAAGAGCATCGCTATCCGTTTATCATAATATGTGTTCTTCACAGTGTAACGGCTGTTCTTTGTTTACTTCCTTTCTTTCTATTGGCTAATCTTTGGGTTAAGGATAAAAGCAGTTGGACCTACGGAAAAGAGCTCCTCCTTATACTTTTTGCTTTCGCTGCAATAGGGGTAGGAAATTACTTGATCCGCGATTTCATATATGCAAGTGATTCCAATAATTGGGCGTTGAAATACCTGCTTGAAGAAGTAAAAAACGCCTTTTTAATGGGCCTGATTATCTACCCACTATTTCTGTGGTTAAATGGGTCGAGGTTAAGCACAAAACACAAAAAGGAAGGGGAACTATTGAGCGAGGGCTTAGGAGGTAATACGCTGGGCGGACAGAAAGAAATTGCCATATATAACACCTCAGGTACTCTCGAGCTTGTCTTACCTGAAGAAAAACTTCTCTTCATCAAAGCAGATGGAAATTACATCAGTATTTACTATCAGGAAAATGGAATCCAGAAAAAAATGATTCGCAATACCTTAAGTGCTGTGTCAGATAGCTACCCAGCGTTTTTTCGTCCCCATCGTTCTTATCTAGTAAATGTGAATGAGATCGAGCGGATTGGTGGCAACTCTCAAGGCTATACCCTCCACTTTGAAGACTGCGACCTATCTATTCCCGTTTCTCGAAATAAAAAAAAGGAACTGATCGAGCTTCGCGAAAATTCAGACTTGCTCAAAGGGTAGCTTCTTAGGCAAAAAGAGCTATCTCCCTTCTTTGCATTTCGTCCCACCCACCTACCTTTCATCCCTAACTTACGTATTTCGTCCCATTTCTATGCTCCTCATCACTCTTTTTTGAGGCTAGATTTCCTTCCCCCTAGCTTTGAGAAAAAACAAACGAAACAATTATGAACGCAAGAAGATTTGAATTGGACTGGCTACGGGTATTGGTATTCGGTTTCCTAATCCTATACCACGTAAGTATGTATTTTAATCCCTGGGGCTGGCACATCAAAAGTCCGACAACCTATGGCTGGATGGAACTCCCCTTGCTTATGCTCAATCAATGGCGGCTGGAAATTCTGTTTGTGATTTCAGGTATGGGAACGTTTTTCTCCCTGAGAAAAAGAAGCAACAGGCAGTATGCCTGGGAACGAATTAAACGTCTGTATCTCCCGCTGGCTTTTGGCATGCTGGTCATTATCCCTCCCCAAGTATATGTCGAACGCGTAGTAAATGAAGGTATGACGCTTAGTTACTGGGAGTTTTTGACTAACTCCGCCTTTCAAGGGATATACCCCGAAGGAAACATGAGCTGGCACCACCTTTGGTTTTTGCCCTATCTACTCACGTATTCTCTGCTATTGATCCCTTTATTACGGTTTTTCAGAGGCAATACATTCCAACGGCTACTCAACACCCTACAAGTCTCTCTTAAGCAGAACCCTCTGAATATTTATTTCTTCATCCTACCTATAATTTTTGTAGAAGCAACGCTATCTCCCTTCTTTCCCGTAATGCCCACACTTATAGGAGACTGGTATGCGGTAACGCATTATTTTTTACTCTTCTTATTCGGCTTCACCTTTATGCACATGAGTGAATACTTCTTTGCGCTTTGTGCACAGCTCAAACAAAAAGTATTGCTAATCGCTGCTATTGCCTTTGGAATTCAGGTTCTGTGTTTTCCCTACATGAGCATAAAAATGGTCGATATCCTCCAGTCTATTTTTGAAATCGTGTATATGTGGTCTATCATCCTAGCAATCTTTGGGTACGCTACAAGATATTTGGCACATAATTCCCGGTACTTGAAATACCTCAACGAGGGGGTCTATCCTTTTTACATCTTTCATCAAACGGTCTTAATCGTAGCTATTTTTCAATTCAAGACCTACTTCCATTCAGATCTCCTTTTCTTCTCCTTTTTGGTACTTGCTACCTTGGTAGGTTCTTGGATTTTATTCGAAGGGGTTCGCAGGATAAATGTTCTGCGTACTTTCTTTGGATTAAAGGGAAAGTTTCAGGGGAAGGAGGAACGGATAATCAGGCCAAACGAAGGCACAGCTGATTGGAGGCAGATGGAGTCGGTAACTAAATAGGTTCCTGATAAGGATAAAAAAGTGAGCCATCCCTGTATTGGGGATGGCTCCAACATATTAACCTAATGATTACTGATTCAAGTCCTTAATTTTTAGGTCCTATTGCTGGTAGAGGCTGTCCTTCAATCCAGGGTGCACCTGCCTTCTTAACTGCCTCTTCAAGCGCGGGAACGGCTTCATTAGCTAACTTTTCCAACCTTGGCTTCATCTCTGCAAATTCCTGTTGGGCAATTTCCAGACTTGCCATATGGTTGGGGGTAGGTCCATAAGTAGTGCTTAGCCCTCTCATAGCGGTGTACATACGAGAGCGAATGGAAGGATTATTGCGTTCACCTACTTCGTCCTTCGCTGGGGAACCACCAACTTCTGTTTCAAATGCTATAAGGTCGCTCTTGACCTGGTGGAGCTGCTCAAATAAGGCTGGAGTTGCATTGTCCGCTCTAGCAAGGGCAACTTCCATTGCCTTGACTTTGTCCATGCTATTATCCAACATGTAGCCAGCAGCTGCTACCCCGCCTTGGAGGGATTCTACTTCTTCGCGGAAAGCAATGATCTCCTCAATAGGCGCACCTTCCAATGCTCCTTTGCGCAATGGAACCACTTCAAAGGTAATGGGATCGTCCAATTGCGTAACAACCCCTCCTACTTGCTTAGATAGAGTGGCAGTGTAAGTCCCAGGGGTGGCCATCATGCCTCCTCCGAATCTCCTTCCTCCAGAGCTACCATAGGAACGACCTAGTCGAATTCCATTCTGAGAAGCATAGCGTAGGTCCCAGGCAACTCGGTGGAAGCCTTTGGAGCTCGAACCGGCAATTCTCCTTACCACTTTCCCTGCTTCATCTTTTACGGTTAACCATATCTTGGTCTTTTCTTCTTGCTTCTCCGCATCTAAAGCATCCCATCCTGGGAAAGGAATATCCTTTCCTTCTTTAGTAAGCGCCTTTTCGGCCTTCTTACGCTCAGATTTTGCTGTTTTATATCCCTCAGCTAAATGGTAGGTAAATACTGCTCCATAAGGAGGATTATCTGCTGTATAGTGGGTAGCCCCTTGTGAGCTTACGACAGAGCGTGGTGCATACCACAACGCTTTACGCGTGGCAAATAATTTCCCTTCTTTTCCTATAGCATCTTCGGTCGCTTCCCGGAAGACAGAAATGTCATCCAGTATAAAAAAGCTTCTTCCAAAGGAAGCTGCAACCAGGTCATTTTCTCTGCGTTGAATGGTAAGGTCTCGGAAGGAGATCGTAGGTACTCCTCCTGTTAACTTCATCCATTCGTTCCCTGCATCCAAGGTTACGTAGATTCCAAACTCTGTAGCAGCAAACATTAGTTCTGGTTTCACATGGTCCTGAACGACACGCCATACCAACGTGCGATCAGGGATATTACCAGCAATCGACTTCCAGGATTTACCCCGGTCCTTACTCACATAGAGATAGGGCTTGAAATCTCCGTATTTGTGATTGTCCATAGCCAGGTATACTGTATTGGCATCGTGGAGGTCTGCCCGAACATCGTTTACGAAAGGTAATTCGGGAGCTCCAGGTAGAGAACTTAGCTCCACTTTGCGCCAGTTGGCTCCTCCATCTTCTGTGATCTGAAGAATTCCATCGTCCGTTCCTGCATAAACCAAGCCTTCAGCCAGAGGTGATTCTGCTAAAGAGGTGACGGTATTGTAGTTAGACATGGCATTTAGGTCCCAAGGATTATCCCAGCTTTGTACTTTACCCATAATGGGTAGGGCAAGCCTCTCCTGATCACGTGTCAGATCCCCAGAAATAGCTTCCCAGCTGTCCCCTCTATCTTCAGATTTCCATACGCGTTGGGAGGCAAAATATAGGCGAGAAGGCTTGTGAGGGCTTACCAAAATGGGTGCATCCCAGTTGAAGCGCTCGTAGTCTTCTCCTTTTCCAGGCTGTGGCTGAACGTAAACTGTCTCTCCGGTAATACGATCTGTACGGTGGAGACCTCCTTGCTGAGTTTCTGCATAGGTAATATTGGGATTTCCAGGCTCAGTAGCAGATTGGTGTCCATCAGCTCCTAAGGTCTTATACCAGTCTGCATTGCGAATACCATGGTAGGTATCCGTACGCGAAGGACCTCCATGAGAACCGTTGTCTTGAGTACCCCCAAATACGTTGTAAAAAGGTTCTGCATCATCTACAGCCACTTTGTAGTATTGGGTAAGGGGTAAGTTGTCAAAGAATCGCCAGGTCTTAGCATCATCAAAACTTTCGTACATACCTCCATCAGTTCCGATGAGTAGGTAGTCGGGATCATCCATCCGAAAGGCAATGGCATGGTTGTCAGAGTGCTTACCTTCTTCGGTTAAACGGTTAAAGGTCTTTCCTCCATCTTCGGATACCTGTATCCGGACATCAACCAAGTAGAGCTTGTCAAAGTTATGGGGACAAGCGTATAATTCCTGGTAGTAATGAGGTCCTGTGGCCCCAGAAACTGCATTGGAGCGCTTTTCCCAGGATGATCCTCTATCTGTGGAGCGATACACTCCCCCCGTTTTGCGATCTAGTTCAATTGCTGCATACAAAATATCGGGATTCTGAGGAGAAATAGCCAGTCCAATCTTTCCCATATTGGAGTTGGGCAATCCCTTTTTAAGTTCTTCCCAAGTTTCTCCTCCATCCATACTGCGATGAAGGCCTGTACCAGGTCCTCCTCCCATGTAAGCGGCTACGGTACGGTGGCGATCCCAGGTTGCTGCATAAAGCACCATAGGATTCCTCGGGTCCATCACAATATCCGTAACTCCTGTCCACTCTTCATTCCCTAAGACTTTGTTCCAAGTCGCTCCTCCGTCTGTTGTTTTGTATAAGCCCCTTTGTCCCCCTTTATTCCATAAGGGTCCTTGGACTGCGACCCACACTACGTGAGAATTTTCGGGGTGCACCATAATTTTTGAGATGTGTTCAGAGGCTTTCAATCCCATGTTCTTCCAGGATTTGCCGCCATCCATACTCTTGTAGATCCCATCTCCATATCCCACATGGCGTCCTCCTACATTTTCCCCGCTCCCTACCCATACAGTATGGGGATTGTTGGGGTCGATGGTTATACAGCCGGTGGAGTAAGAAGGTTGGTCATCAAAAATAGGCTTCCAAGTAACCCCTGCATTATCTGTTTTCCATACTCCTCCAGAACCTACGGCAATGTACCACACATTGTCATCATCTGGGTGAATGGCGATATCTGCAATTCTCCCTGAAGCAAAGGCTGGGCCAATATTCCGCATTTTGATACCCGAAAAGGTATTGTCATTCCATTTAGACTTTTCTCCTTCCTGCCCTATCGCAGAACCTGCTAGCAGAAAAATAAATGAAAGTAAATAGGTAATTTGTTTCATAGGTTTTGAATCGGTTTAAGTGTCTGATTGTTTCTAAGTTCGAAAATACCTTGAAATACAACTAAATTACAGCAACAATCTGAAGTTTAGTTGAATATTTCTCTAAAATACCCCCTTAAAAAAGCTTTATCCCTATTTTTTCCTTTCTAAACCATTCTATCCTACTACTTCTAATCACCCTTCCGCCATTTTCTTTTTATTCCCCATAGGTTCTGGCAGGCTAGAGCAAATTCCACTTAAGCCATAAACCATAAAATTCGTATTTTATTTTTTACATTAATTTAAAATAACTATATTTGAATTAATTAGCATTTTAGTAATTAGCACTACACATCATGTACAAGTTAGCACATCTCATCATTGGGATAGGTATGTCCCTATCCACGATCGGTTACGGTCAAGACTGTTCTATTAATTCTTCCGAAGGGTACTCGCTTTCTCTTTGCGTGAACCTGGAAGACGTAGTCACAAAGCCTGGAGATACGGGCTGTGAAATTCAATATGCCATAAATTATGAAGTAGAAGTTGAGGGAATTACTCAATCAGAGTTTCTGAATAAAACATGGGTATTACAAGTTGACGTAGCCTGTGTAGTTGGTGCAAGTAATTCCATCAATATAGATCTTCTCAATGATATTCGGAGCAATGGAACGTGGGATGGCACTTCCGTATCAGGTTCCATCTTAGATCCTGATAAAGCGTATGTAGCTGGCTCCTGCTCAGATCTTACCCTTGATTGCAGTTATGATTTTACCGTACAAGGCGCAGGAATTAATTGGACGGAATTTAGCTGCCCGGGTTGTGCGTCTTCCATAGGCGCTACTGCAGCCCCCGTTGATTTACTAGAATTTAAAGGCTCCTCTCAAGATGAAACCATTGAAATTCATTGGACTACAGCAAACGAAGTGAACAACCATGGGTTCTTTATCCAGCGACTTACTACCCAGGAAGAATGGGAAGCAATAGGCTTTGTAGAAGGTATAGGAACTAGCCTGATGGGAGGAACTTATCGATTCACCGATTTGAACCCTTTACCAGGAAAAAACTACTATAGGCTTAAGCAAGTGGATTTTAATGGGGATTTTGAGCTTTTCAAGGTTATTGAAGTCCTTTATGATTTCTATGGAACCACGGGATTCTCTGCCCAAATGGCCTACCCTTCCCCCATACAGGATGTATTGTACGTTGAAGGAATAAAAGGTCCGGTGCAAATATTTGATCAAAAGGGAAGAATCGTGTACCATCAACTGGGAAAAACTTCCCTACAACAAATTGAGACACACGATTGGCCTAGGGGGATGTATGTACTCCACTATAAGGATGGATACGGAACAACCCGGGTTCAAAAACTCATAAAATAGCCTTTCAAGCTTACCCAGGCTAACTAGCCTTAATCCTACAACCTAAAATTGTATCGGGCTTTAAGTAAAAATTGTTGCCTCTGGCGTTGCCATCTTTCCAATCCATCAAATGTATTGTGATTGTAGACGAAGAATATTTCTCCTTGGGGGTGAAAAATCCAGTGGAGGCGGGCATTAACCCCCAAGCTTTTCGTGTCCGTATCATATTGAATGAAGCTATTGAGCTGAAGATCCGGCGAAGCATTGAAGCGAACCCGGACTCCGACTAGGGTTTGTTCGAAGTCTCCATATGGTAATCGACCAATATTGTGGTTGCCAATCACTTCAAAGTTCAATACATTAGATGGATTTACATTTAAACTGACCTCAAATTCGTCTAGATTTCCCCCATAGAAGGTTCCGAACCACCAGGTCAATTGGCCGTTTATTTTTCGCTTTGCGGCCAATTCTGCTTCTAAGCGATACCGGTTGAAATGGTATTCCCCCGCTGGTATACTGACCTCCTCTGCAATGTCAAAAGGCTCTACTAACCGCTCTCCTTGGGGCATGTAGTTTGCTTCTACACGATCCCCACTTTCCAAACGCCAATTGAGCGGTGCCGTAAACACGCGGTAGGATTCCCAATTCCCTTGTAAGTCTGTTATGTAAGTAAAGAACAATTGATTCCGCATTTGGCGGAGCCACTTCCAGGAAGGCCGAGGGGCATAGGTCATTCCTGCTCGCCAGCTATTGATCGCTTTCCGCGGGACAAAGCCCAAAGACGGATCAAAGGCATCCCCAATCCTTAGATAGGTCAGCGCCACATCCCATATATCATTGGGATAGTCAACTTTGACGGCAAGGGCCGTCTGGTCTCCTTCCAGATCCGGGCGATTGGCATACATGCCCGATACCCCTACGAGGAAATTCTTGTTCCCATTGAAGCGAGTCGACTGATAGGTAAAATCCAAGCCTGTCGTACTGCTATTTCCTCTACTTTGGGGATCGCCAAAGGTGCCGATAAAGCCAATAGATGACTCTCTCAATATATTTCGTTTGACTCGAATTACTCCTAAGGTAGAAGCTGCAAAGTCCTCTCCTTCTATTGAGGTTTTTCTGGTCTGCATGGTAAGCGCACCAAAAGCCGTTTTTCCCAGTCTTCCGTTTAGCTTTCCCCCTACTGTAATAGGCACCTCATTTCCATCGTAGAGTCCTATCCGGCGGCTAAAAAAGGGAATAATATTCCGACTCAATCCAAAGCCAAACTCGAAAATATCCGCCCCTTCTAAAAAGAAGGCTCTTTTCTCTGGAAAAAATAAAGGAAATCGGGTCAGATTAGTCTGACGCGTATCCACTTCTGTCTCCGCAAAATCTGTATTGGCAGTAATGGTCGCTGTGACATTGGCCCCTAGCCGCTGACTGATGGTCAAACTGGGGTCAAAAATC
>JBCCTX010000025.1:0-42788 GCA_039197765.1 Bacteroidota bacterium | reverse complement strand
CTTAAATATAGATTCTTTTTCCTTTTCCAAACGCTCTTGAGAAACATATCTACTGGCTTCAATTTGATGGGAAATTCCTGCAACAGCTTCTCTCTTTTTTTTCTTTTCTAATTCGGTAAAAACAGTTTCTATAAATTGAATTTGCTGGTCTTGATTCATGATCTTAGATAAAATGGATGGGAAACAGTGGATACTGATCGGCTATACAGTCGAAGATATTTCCCAATCGCTACATTTCACTTGATTAAAATCAAGAATTGAATTTCGCACGAATCCGACTAAGGGTTTCTGGCGTCATACCCAACATAGAAGCAAGAAACTGCAAAGGTAGTTCATTGAACATATTACTATCCGAATGAAACAAATATTGATATCGTTCTTCAGCCGACATAGAAAGCAATGCATACACTCGATTCTCTAATGCAGACATTAATTTGACGAGGAATAATTTTTCGTAGGTATCCCATTCGGGAACCTGAGCCCTAAGACGCTGATAATTAGCATAGGTAAGCATAAAGGCAGTAGTATCGGTGAGCGCCTGAATATTCCATTTGGCGGGCTGTTGCAAAAAGAAACTAGCTACATCGGTTACCAACTGGTCTTTACCGAAAATCCAGTGAGTAATCACTTTTTTTTCTGAATAGGTAAAGAACCTTAGATAACCCTCCTCAATCAAACATAATTTGTGTAGGTACTGTCCTTTCTGTACCAAGAATGTATCCTTAGAAATGCGTTCCGTTTGGTAGAATTCCACAATTTTAGGAATGAGTCTTTCGGGTAGATTAAGTTCTCTTTTGAGAAAGGAAGTAAGAGGCTGCATGCGTATGAATCATATTGAGAAGTGTACTATACATTCATGGAATATTCTCTGAGTCCCCTCAGGTTTTACCCCATTCAACGAGTATGCTAGTAGCTTCATGGAGTTTATTTTAGCGTTTTCATTAATTCAGGACACAAGTTCATCACCTTCTCTGTTGGGCTTTCAACAGAAAAAAGGAGATACACAGAGAGACCGAATGTACCTTTTTAGGTATCTAACCCTTAAATACCCTCTTTTTTCTCTTTTAATTACTCCTTGATCCTCTGTGGTAAAATAAAAAGATCCAAGGAAACTTTGGTTTCATCTGGCTTAAAGAATACATACCGGATCGGTTTTACTCTGGTACTTATTTACCATCACAGCCCGGCTTAGCATCAATGTCTGATTCCAAACGAATGTTGCTCAGGCCAATCTCTGTACTTTCACCAGCTGTAACCATTATGGCAGTATTTACTTTGCTCATATCGACACCTAGCGTTGCGAAACAACTTAGGCTTATGCGATATTCTTGCCAAGTATTGGATGCAATGTTGATATCAACAGTTTGATCACATGACGAGCTTTGGTCGCAGCCCATCCCAACCTGAACCATCGCCTCACTATCATTAAATGATTTTGCTGAAAAGGTTAGTTCCATTGCGCCATTGGTTTGTCGAGACATATCTACAGCGGATGAGGTGCTCACCCGTACTTGGTCATAGTCTGAGCGCGTCCATTTAATGCGTAGGGCATCTTCTTGTGCTTCATGGTCGGTCTTACTAATAATCAAGCCCCCTACAGAAGTAGGAAAGCTGGCTATTTGTTTGTTTAAGTCTCCAGAATTCAGCCACAAGGCCCAAGGGGCAATCGGCGAACCTTTACTATAAAAAGTTCCTGTCGATGCTACTTCAGCTTTTTGTAGGCCAGGGTCTTCAGAAAGTTGATTGACCACCGCAGAGTTTTCGTAGGTAAGACCATAGCCAAGCTCAAACAAGGCATTTGGGCCCTTGCCTCCCACATCTTCTGACACGAGCGCGCTGCCAGGCCAGGAAAAGGATAATCTGCCGGTAAATTCATAGGATGGATCCCTCTGGAATAGCATATCTGATACCCCTCCGCCTTCTGTTCCGGGTAACCAAGCAGCAATAAAGGCATCTGAGAGGTTTATTTCGGGGTTGGTCCACATGGGGCGGCCTGATAAAAATACAGACACAACGGGGATTCCTCTATCGCGAAATTTGGCGAGATTCCCCATTTCGAAACCCTTGTGTACAAAGTCTAGGTTTTCACGGTCCCCTTGAAACTCTGCATAGGGATCTTCCCCATATACGGCAATTACAACATCTGCTTCTTCTTTTGAATCTCCAGATTCCGAGAAAATTACCTTGCCGCCGGCTTTATCAACGGCATCTTTGATGCCTGCGAGAATCGACTCCCCATTTGGGAATTCATCGTTTGTGTGCCCCGTTCCTTGCCAGGATAAGGTCCAACCTCCGCAGGCCTTAGAAATATTGTCTGCACCCTCTCCTATTACCATAATGGTTTTGCTCGCATTTAATGGTAATATGCCTCCGTTATTTTTAAGTAAAACCATCGATTCCCGTACAGCTTGCCTTGCAATGGCTTTGTTTTTAGGAAGACTTAGAAGGCTTTCATCTCCTGCATTTTCACGCGAGCTGGGAGCTCCTTTGCTAAATATTCCAGAGGCAATTTTTACGCGTAGGATTCGGCGCACGGCATCATCCAACCGCGTCATGGGAATGGTACCATTTTTCACGTGCTTTAGGGTGCTTTTATATAACCCTTTCCAACTGTCAGGGGCCATATACATATCCAGCCCTGCATTAAGCGATTGAGGGCAGTCTGTATTTGTGCAGCCTGGAACTTGACCATGTCCGTTCCAGTCACCCACCACAAAACCATTAAACCCAAGTTGCCCTTTCAAAACATCTGTCAAGAGCTCTTTATCACCATGAAGTTTTCTTCCTTTCCAGCTTGAAAATGAGGCCATTACGGTTTGTACACCTGCAGGTATAGCCCCGTAGTACCCCGCTGCGTGTACCTCTCGTAGCTCTGATTCACTGATAAGCGCATCTCCTTGATCTACCCCTTTTTCCGTCGCCCCATCAGCGAGAAAGTGTTTGGCACTGGATATAACGCGACCGGGTCCCATGAAGTCTTCTTCACCAAAACGGCCTTGCAGTCCATAGACGATTCTGTCAGCGTAGGATTTGACGATTGCTGGATCTTCTGAAAAACCTTCATAGCTTCGCCCCCAGCGAACGTCTTGTGGTACAGCTAGGGTTGGAGCGAAGGTCCAATCGTGTCCTGAAACTGTGAGTTCAAGAGCCGTCACACGGGTAATTTTCTCTATGAGATCTGGGTTCCGCATGGCACCCAGGCCCACATTATGTGGAAAGACAATCGCACCTTTGAGGTTGGCGTGTCCATGTACTGCATCAATACCCCAAATACAAGGAATTGCCACCTCAACCCCTTCAGGGTCTATGGATGCGTTGTAGTATTTATCTGCCATTTCTAACCAGGTCTGGGTATCGGCATACGGTAAAGGACCAGGGGCTGAATTTCCCCCACTCAGGACCGATCCCAAGCGATAGGTTTTTACCTCTTCTGGTGTAACAGAGCCATTGTCAGCCTGAATAACCTGCCCGACTTTTTGTTCTAAAGTAAGTTTGGGTAGTATTTCATCGATCTGTGCCTCAATCGCAGGATCCAAGGGAAGGGCTTTGATTGGGGGCCAGTCCTCAGGGTGCACCAGATTTTCTGATTGTGCAGCATCTGCTATTTTCTTTTCTGGGTTGCAGCCCATAAAAAGTAGAAAAATAATACAAACCAGGGAAATGGGAGGGGTCAAAGACTTAATAACATGCATGGGGAAACAAGATTGGTAATGCTGGAAATTTGGCAGATTAAGATCAATAAGCTTAGTTGAAGAAACAAGTTACCATAATTCTTACATTTGAGGCGTAAATCAAAGAAACTAATTGGGAAGGAGATGAGGTGAATAGCGAAAGATATTCCCTATCCGGGGCCAGCTTCTGACCCAATATCCATCTTCAGCAAACCTCTAAAAGCATCTCTTGCGGTGCTCCCCTCATACAAAACTGTATATACTGACTTCGCAATAGGCATATTTATATCATATTTTTCCGCAAGCTTCATCACTACACTTGCCGTTTTTACCCCTTCAGCTACTTCTTCCATATTAGAAACGATATCCGATATCTTTCTCCCTAAGCCCAATTGATAGCCTACTGTCCTATTTCGGCTTTTTTCACTTGAGCAGGTAGCCACTAGATCCCCCATCCCTGCCAAACCCGCAAAGGTCGCGGGTTGTCCTCCCATTGCAACCCCTAGCCGTGTGAGTTCGGCTAATCCTCTGGTAATTATGGCTGCTCGGGTGTTTTCTCCCGCTCCACTTCCATCTCCCATTCCTGCGGCAATAGCAATGATATTTTTTAGCGCACCCCCCAATTCACAGCCAATCACGTCCTCGTTGGTATACACTCTAAAAAGACCTGTCTTAAATACTCGCTGTAATCTTCTGGCAATGGTATCATCTACCATCGCAATTACGCTGGCAGCTGCTTGTCCATTAATAATTTCCTTGGCTAGATTTGGCCCGGTGAGTACACCAGCTGGATGCCCTTCCATTTCCGCTTCAATCACTTCTGTCATGCGCATCATCGTACCTACCTCCAATCCTTTGGATAAGCTGATAATGGGTACCCAAGGACGAATATGTTGCCGAGCATCTTTTAATACCTGCCGGAAGTGTTGAGCAGGAATACCCATAACAATTACGTCCGCATCTTTTACGGTATCCTGGATGGAAGCATAGGCTTGTAAGGAAGGGGTTAGCTTTGCTCCAGGGAGGTATTTTTCATTTCTGTGGTGTTGGTTGATTTCATTTACGGTTTCTATATCTCTTGCCCAAATTTTTGTAGGACAATTTTTAGCAGTGAGGGAAGCCACCGTAGTCCCCCAGGAACCACCACCGAGTAATCCAACTTTTAGTTCCATATATTCTCTTTTTCGTGCTGCATCTTAAAGACTCCTTCCATTTCTCTGCTTAAGCCCAAACTTCCTGTAACTCACTTGTAACTCACCTGTAACTATGCCCTTCTATATTTGTGTCATACAATGGGAATTACTCCCTCGAATAACAAAATAAAATACCCACATATAATCAAGTGCTGATAAAATTTTAAACAGGAGCAACATGGCAAACAAAACAATAAAAGAACCAACCGTCCAGCAAAGAGTCGATCAACTGAAGACTAACCTTAGCGACTTTCACGACGAAGCCTTACGTGCTACCGACAAGATGGTAGAACTATCCCTAGCATCAGGGGCCCAATGGCAAAAGTTGATGTCAAGAGTTCTTCATAAAGGAACAGACCTATTAGAAAGGCAGCAGGATATTGCCTTGAATACCTTAGAGGCGGCCATGGGTCAATATGAGAAAGGAAACAAGCGATTTATCCAGTTGCTGGGAATAGATCAGACCAAGGCTAAAAAGGCTGCAAGGCTCCGGAAGGAAAGTCACACTGGCACTTCAAAAGACGACTTGAAAGTATTACAAGGGATTGGCCCCAAGATAGAATCCATATTGAATAATGCAGGCATCAATTCTTTAGAGGAACTAGCAAACACCTCGATTGAAAGTTTGCAGGCCATTCTTAAGGACGCTGGTTCTAGATATCAATCGATTGATCCTACAGCCTGGGTAGCACTAGCCCAAGAGATTGTGACCAAAGGCAATGACAAATAAATAATTCACACGTTTAGATAAAATATCCACTTACATTTTAAGCAAATAATAATGGAAAACAATACAGTAAAAAAAGAGAGTAACTTCATGGATTTTTCAGATAGTACGGAAGTCATCAGAAAAACGGCAAAGTCTATAGATACGCAAATGAGAGAAGTCGTAAGCGAAATAGCTGGAGATTTAAAGGAGAATGGCTCAAACTTGGCCAATAGGGCAATGGCTCCTGTGAGAGAAGCCTATACTAAAGTAACCGATACCATAAACCTGGAGAATCTGACAGAAGCAACTAAAACTGCAAATGACTACACCCTCAAAACTACAGAAGAAATCATTGATGGGGTAATGGTAAATAGTGAGAAGTGGCAGGGAGTTGCCGAAAAAGCCATCAAGGGTGGACTTAAAATGGCAGCCAAGCAACAGGATATGGTATTCGGTACAGTGGAAACCCTCAAAGGTCAGTTAGCGAATAGTTCAAAGCGACTCAAGAAACTAATTTATAACAAGCCAGCTAGAACTTCAGTTAAAAAAGAAAACATACAAGATGCTTAAAAATAATATTCAAAAAGCATATAACGCCACCAAAACAGGCAACGCTATTTTAAGCGAAGCTGGTGGTGTTATGCTCAAATCCTCTATCCAGACGGCTAAGGAAATTGCCAAACTGTATCAGGATGCAGGTATCAAAGCCTTTTCATTTGGGAAAGGAGTGGTCAAAAAGACGGTCGAATTGACCCTGGAAAACCAAAAGGAAATCTTAAAAACCTCCAGCAAGGCTTTGAAAGAAGTTGCACAAAGTCTTCGGGAGCAGGAATCAAAGACTGAGAAGAAGGAGGAGCTGACCATTGATGATTTATTAAAAGACTAATTTATGCGTATTATCCTATTTACGGGAAAAGGTGGAGTGGGAAAAACGACTGTGGCTGCATCGACCGCCTTGAAAGCAGCGAAGGAAGGGAAAAAAACACTCATTATTTCTACCGATCCAGCGCACAGTTTGTCAGATGCGTTGGATCTGCAACTTAGCCCAGAGCCCATAAAAATCGCTCCCAATCTCTATGGGCAGGAGTTTGACGTGTACTATTCCATGCAAAAATATTGGAATAATATGCGGAACCTTATGAACACCATATTCCGCTGGAGAGGAGTAAAGGGAGTGGTTGCGGAAGAGCTGTCTGTACTTCCCGGTATGGAAGAGGCTTCGGCCTTTTTGTGGCTCGAAAAATATTACCGAGAGGGGGAATACGATGTGATTGTTATCGATAGTGCTCCTACGGGTGAGACCCTTACGCTGTTGTCTCTCCCCCAAGTGGCCAAATCTTGGATGACCAAAGCCTTCTCGGGTAAGAACCTCGCTGTCAAAACGGTAACGAAAGGGGTTAAATTATTTACGGGAGTTCCATTGGACAAAGGCTTGGAGGAAATGGATGAATTGTTCAACAAATTAGAACAGGTTCAGGAGGTTTTTCTAGATCCTGAAATTGCTTCCATCCGAATCGTAACCAACCCCGAACGGATGGTAATCAAAGAAGCTCGGAGAGCATATACGTACCTGCAGTTGTATGGATACAATGTGGATGGAGTCGTTATCAACCGGATTCTACCAGAAGAATCAGTGGGGGAAGCATTTAAATACTACGTCGAATCTCAAAGCAAATACATTCAGGAAATAGAAGAGAGTTTTGCCCCTCTTCCTATTTTGAAAGTCAAGCACCAGGGACAAGAAGTTTTTGGCATGGATCAATTGGATAAGATTGGTGCAGACCTGTACCAAGATCATAACGCAGCTGATGTGTTGTACCTCGACAAGCCATTTGAGATCATAGAAAATAGCAAAGGGTTCTTCTTCAAAACTAAGCTCCCTTTTGTCGTAGAAAAGGACATCGACTTGAAAAAATTTGGAGACGAGCTCATAATCGACTTGGGAAATCGCCGCAAATCTTTGATGCTTCCAAGGTTCGCAAGTTTTTTACAGTTGGAGGAGTATAAATATCAAGCTCCCTGGCTGGTCGTTTCTCTGGTGAAATAAAAAAATTATATCGTGGATCGGGAACAAACCAGTCTTAAACAACCTCAACATATCCCAAGGCCCTCACTCATAAGATTTTTGGGAGAACCCGTTCTGGTTTGGAAAGATCTTTGGCAATCTAAGCAATTTAAAAAGAGCTATCCAGCAACGAAATCTGGAGATGGGCATCCCGTTTTGGTTTTGCCTGGGTTATTGGGTAATGACCTGGCTACAAGTTCCCTGCGAACGTTTATCGGAAAAATCGGATATGCCCCCTATGGTTGGGAAATGGGAACCAATATGGGGGACATTCGAAAGTTGAATAAACTTTTGAAGAAAATTGAAGACTTACACGAAAGACATCAGACCAAAGTAAGTCTTATCGGTTGGAGTCTAGGCGGGGTCTACGCCCGCCAGCTAGGTAAAAGGAGACCCGATCTGATCCGGCAGATCATCACGATGGGAGCACCTTTTGCCAACATAGAGCAATCCAATAACGCAGCTTGGTTCTACAAACTGATTAACAACAATAGGCCACTTTCAGAAGAAGACCAAGCATGGAAATTAAATATTCCAGCACCGGCGCCGGTCCCTACTACGGCGATTTACTCAAAGACGGATGGTATCGTTCCCTGGCAAAGTTGTATGGAAGATCCTGAAGATATGTGGCATCAAAATATTGAAGTACAGGGAAGTCACTTCGGATTGCCCTATATACCAGCCGTCTGGATTGTAGTTGAAGATAGATTGAAGTTTAATCAAAGGAATTGGCAATACTTTCACGCACGAAAAGATATACACGAGCTAGTACATTTTCCCTCCTCCTAATTTAGCCGGCTCTATTTCTATAATGCAGGGAATCTCTCCAAGCCTAAAGTGAAGGGTAAAAAAGGAAGTCTTTAACGACATTTGTCTCCTCAAAATACACCCAGTTCTCTCTATTGTGTAACAAACGATCGGCAATTATTTCCAATACGGTTGGATTTACACCTAGCCCAAAATGACTCCCCCTCACCTGAATATTTTGATGAATATCATCTTCCTGCTCAAGGCATAGTTGCCAAGGTACAATCCCATCTTCTTTTGTATAAATGGCAGTCGTAGGTACTGGGGCAGGTAAGGGCATTTCTGTGAAGAGGGCAGGATCTATGTCCATTTTTTTCCTCTTGGCGATGAGGTCATGGATCCAGGCGACATTATTTGCTTCCTTTACCCCTTTAAAGGGAGAGCCTAGGGTAATCACCTGGCGTATCAAACCTGGTTTTGCTTTGGCCAATTGGCGTGCAAATACGCCTCCCAAGCTCCAACCGATTAAGCTTATTTTTTCTCCATGTGTTTCATAAATAGAATCCAGCTTTTCTAATAGAGGTTCCAAGAATTCTATTTTTGCTGTATTGCGGCCCAACTCCCAACCATAGGCCTCATAGCCTGATTGGGTCAGGAACTTCCGCAGCGGGGCAGTTGAGGTATCAGAAGCCATAAAGCCTGGTAATACCAATACAGGATGCTGGTCTCCGTAGTTTCTTTCGGCAAGGAATCTAGCATACGGAATAAATACCCCCCATTCTGTAAGGGCCCGCCCTGCTTCTGTCAGGAGCCAAAACCAAGAGGGCCTTCCCAGAGTGGTCTCATTTTTCGGTGTATTCCGCATCTTCAAAAATTTACGAGTAAGTCCAAATAATAGTTAGTGCCTCAAGTAAATTTAACAAATTATTATAATTTAATTGGTATAATGTTGTAAGGCAGAAAAAGGGGTACCTCGTCCAGATTTTGCTTATATTGTTAGATTAAGAGACTATACTGCAATGGAAGAGTTAATTAACGATCCAACATTCCAGAAAAAACTCATAGATATAGCAAACGAAATTGATAAGCCTTATGACGAGGTTCAAAAGGAGGCTGCCGACTGTTTGAAAGAACTACATACCCTACATCAGCCCCTCGCCAACATATTGGGTTTACAGGTTTCTCAATACATTCTTTCTCGAGGATTTAATAAGACCATTGACGTCAATCCGGCTGAGATTAAAGAATTGACTAAGTTGGCCAGAGGGCACTCCATTGCTTTTGTAATGACTCACAAGACCTACTTAGACATGTTTGTCTTGGCCGTTATGCTGGGTCGGTATGGGATACCCTTACCTTATACCTTTGCGGGCATTAATATGGACTTTATGGGCTTTGGACAATTGGCTCGAAAGAATGGGGTCATCTTTATCCGGCGCTCCTTCAAAGAAGATAAGATATACAAAGCGGCATTGAGGCATTTTATTGCCTCTCTTGTAAAGAAAGATGCTCATTTTATGTGGGCAATTGAAGGTACACGCTCTCGAACTGGTAAGCTTGTATGGCCCAAGGTAGGGATTCTCAAATATATTCGGGAAGCGGAAGAACTGTCGGATCAGGAAGTGAAATATGTGCCCGTTTCTATAGTGTATGACCTGATTCCAGATGTCGAGGAAATGACTCGTCAAGGACGAGGAAAGAAGAAAAGTCCCGAAAGTTTGAAATGGTTTTTAGACTACGTTCGGAAGATGGACGGAAACTTCGGTAAAATATCCATTCGCTTTGGCCCTCCTGTCGAGATCAATGAAGAAAACTCTGTAGAAGTAATAGGGGAAGGGAACTTTACCGCCCCTCATTCCAGGCGACTTTCCCGTTTTTCTTTGGAATTGGTCCATAAGATCAATCAGGTTACTCCGGTGACCACTACTTCACTGATATGCATCTCCTTGCTCAGTAAATTTGCACTAAACAAAAAAACGATCGAAAATGATGTTGTAGACCTCATGAAGTTGATTGAGTACTACAAACCAGACGTGCTGGTCGATCGGGGCAAACCCATTGGGATGAGTGTACAGGCAGGACTCAATTTACTGCAAAGGGCCAATCTAATTCTACAACACGGAGAGACCTTGGAGGCGAAATATGTGCTCAATTCAGAGAATTACCTGCAGGCCACCTATTACGCCAACATGTCTATCCATCACTTGTATCACCGAGCATTTATAGAATTGGCCCTTTTAAAGTCTTCAGAGGCCAAACCCGCCTTGCGGCAAGAAGCATTTTGGGAGGAAATCATGGCCCTGAGGGCGCTGTTTAAGTTCGAGTTTTTTTATTCCCGCAAGATTCAATTTTCAGACGAAATAGAAGCAAACCTGGATATCCTTTCAAAGAATTGGTTGCAACTCATTGAAGCACCAAAATCCAAAAAAATATCATTCTTTGAGAAGCAAGAGTTGATTGTGGCTCCGGTAGTGCTGTATTCCTATATCGAGGCATATCGAGTAGTTATTTACGCTTTACAAAGCTGGAATCCCCGTACAAAGTTTGACGAACAGACTTTAATCGAGTCTTGCCTTTTTCTGAGTGAGGAATTGCACTGGCAAGGGCGTATTCAAAGAATAGGATCTGTCTCGAAGCCTTTCCTCCAAAATGGGATTCGTCTAGCACAGAACCTCAACCTGATCCCAACTGCGGATAACCCCAAAAAAAGAGAGCTTGAGGCTTTTCTGGATCAACTCAATCAAATTTCTACTAGGATTCAGTGGCTGCAAGGTATTATTTTAGCAAAACCCATCAAGGCTGTTTCCAACATACCTGTCGCGCGCGAAATTGTCCCCGGTTCCAAGACCGAGATCCTTACCCGAGCTATAATGGAGGGCGAATCTGGGCCCCATATCGGAGCCTTTTTCGACCTCGACCGGACACTAATCAAAAGTTTTTCAGCTAAGGGGTTTTTTCAGACGAGGCTATTAAGTGGTAAGATGAAAACCCGAGAGCTGGTTACCCAGTTCGCTGGAGTGCTGGTTTATGCAACAGGCCAGGGGAATTTTGCTGGCCTTGCAGCAGTTGGTGCCCAGGGAGTAAAAGGAGTGAAGGAAGACGTTTTCATTGAAGTGGGCGAGCAGGTCTATCATAAACAGTTGGCAGACCAAATTTATCCGGAGTCGCGTGCCTTGGTCAATGCACATCTGGCTAAAGGTCACACCGTCGCCATTATTTCCGCCGCCACTCCTTACCAGGTCAACCCTGTTGCAAGGGATCTCAATATCCAATATGTCATGTGTACGCGTATGGAAGTTGAGAACGGAAAATTTACAGGTAATATAGTGGAACCAGCGTGTTGGGGTGAAGGAAAGGCACATGCCGCCAAGGAGTTGTCAAGAGATCAGAATCTGGATCTGGCAAATAGTTATTTTTATACCGATAGCGCTTCTGACATGCCGTTGTTGGAGATTGTTGGAAATCCCCGGCCGATCAATCCAGATACCAAGCTTTCGGCCCTGGCCTTCAAAAACGATTGGCCTGTTTTCCGGTTTAATGACGAAGAGCGTCCAGGACTTATGAATTTTGTCCGAACGGGAATGGCCCTCGGAAGCTTAGCCCCGGCAGCTTTTTCAGCTGTGACAAAGGGAGCCTTAAGTATGTCTTTCCAAGAAGGAGTCAACTCTTTAATGGCAACAGTAGGTGACTTAGTAGTAGCTGCAGCTGGCATTGAACTGGTAGTCAAAGGCAAGGAGAATTTGTGGTCCCAACGACCTGCTGTGTTTATCTTTAATCACCAGAGCAGTGCAGACCTATTTATCGTATCGAAGCTTATTCGCAAAGATGCCACGGGTATTGCGAAGAAAGAATTGAAAAATACGCCTATCATCGGCCAATTGATGATGGCCGCAGGTGTAATATTTATTGACCGGAAAAATCGGGAAAAGGCAATCGAGGCCATGAAGCCCGCAGTTGAGGCACTTAAGGAGGGGACTTCCATAATTATTTTTCCCGAAGGGACTAGGAGTAGAGACTATAAACTTGGGGCGTTTAAGAAAGGGGCTTTCCATCTGGCGATGCAAGCCAAAGTTCCCATCGTCCCAGTCGTGATTCGAAATGCACATGATGCTATGCCACGTGGCACCAACGTACTGAGGTCCGTGGCTATCGAGGTCGTTGCCCTACCTCCAATCTCTACCAAGCGTTGGAAAAAGGAGCATCTAGACCGGCACATCCGCAAAATCCGAGGGATGTTTTTGAAGGAGTTGGGCCAAGATCAAGATCAAGTCAAAACCGTCAAGCAAAACGGTCGCCAGCCATCAGACCGACAGCTTCTCAAACTTTGATAAAATAGTTCCCAATTTCATCGCCTTACTTGAGTCCCCTTCCACCTTGAGTCTACCTTGAATAAAGGCGGCTTGCAAACTCATTTCTCCTTTCCCAATTCGGATCAGGTGCTTATCTGCAATTGTCAACGTCGCGTCTGGGTCTTTGACTTTACCCTTTCGTACTACCCCAGGAGACTTGTTGAGGTCAATTTTCCATTCCCTCGGGGCATCCCCTGTCACCTTAAATTGGAATAGACCATTGTTGGGCTTAATGTATTCCGCATTAATTTTGAGCTGCTCTTTAATATGGGCAAAAAGCGCATCAGACTTTGCTTTGTTAGCGGCTTTTTTGACGGGTCTTTTTTTATCTTTTATCTTTAGAACAGCTTCCTCCATTTCATTAGCAGACTCGCGAAGGTATCTGGTAAAGATATCTATGTCAGGCATGGTATTGGCGTCAGACGTCGGACTCAGCGTAATAAGGCCGTTGTAACTAAAAACGGTAATGATCAATCCCATCCCATCTATAATGGGAGCCATACCCATTACGGACAAAAGCTTGTGGCCGTTGATGTAAAGAGGAAATTGAGGACCAGGGACGTTGGTAATGGTAACATTGAACACGGGATTGTGCATTTCAGAAATCTGAAAGCGGGAGTACAGCCGTGCTGCCTGGTTGGCAATGCCAAAGGGAACGACTTCTGACATCGTTGCTAAGGTCTTAGCTCCAAGGGCACCGTTATACGTTTTACCTCTTATCGTATTTTCTTGAATAGTTTCTAGGCGTTCAATGGGATCTTCTATATTGGTGGCCAATTGTACGAGCATGGAAGAAATTAGATTGCCTTGCTGTTTCTTATCCTTGCTGTCTCTCATGGATATGGGTACCATGGCAACCAATGGCTTGATGGGGAGTTTGTCTTTTTCGAGTAGATACCTCCGCAGGGCTCCGGCACAAATTCCTAGAACGACATCGTTCAAGGTAGTCTGCATGATGCTTTTAAGTGTTTTTACTCTATCCAGGGAGAGGATGGCTGTATTCCATTTTCTCTGTGCGGAAATAATACCGTTCAAAGGGCTTGCCGGGGCTGAAAATGGCGCAGTAGGTAATTTTGCTTTTTGTACACGAGTTAATACACCCGCTTTGAAGGATGCGGTGATGGCTTCATTAATTAGTTTGGGAAACTTAAGCGGTTTTTCAACAAAACTTAGGGTGCTTTTCATAATGATTGCGAGCTCATTCGGGAGCGGCTTGGGCTTGTAAGGCTTTGGCTCAGGAATAGGACGTGCTTCGGGGGTAAAATCAAACAATAAACTTAGTAATCCGGCACTTCCAACGCCATCTACAGCAACATGATGAATCTTGGAAATGATAGCTACAGATCCTTTAGGAACCTGGGGTATATTGTCTAAGCCTTCGACAAAGGTAAAGGACCAAAGTGGGCGCGACTGATCCAGCGGTTCGCTAAATATCTGGTTGGCTACTTTTCTTAGGACTCTCCAATTACCCGGTTTTGGCAGTGCAATATGGTGAATATGCATGTCGATGTTGAAGTTCGGGTCATCCACCCAGTAGGGATAGTCAATGCTGAGCGGTACATAGACTAGACGCTTGCGTAAATGGGGTACAGTATGTAAACGGGAAAGTATGGTGGCGCGGAATTTATCAAAGTCTATAGATCCTTCAATTACTGCTACACTGCCAATGTGCATGGGGCTAGTTGGCGTTTCTACATAGAGGAAAGTGGCATCCATCCCACTTATGGCCTCAAGGTCTGAGCCCTTTAACTGTTCGAGTAATTTATCTACCATGTGGATTTTTTTAGTCTTCCTTGAAAGATAACAAACTTTTGTCTACAAAACTGCTTTTATTTCCCTAATTATGAGGGGTATATAGCCGAATTATCTTATTTTTATTTCGTACCACTAAACCCATATGTAGTATGGCTTCCAAGAAAGATGAAACCGCATCCTTTATGCTAAGGTTCACGCAAAAAATATTCAATAATGAAAGTGGTGAACCCCAGATACAATGGAGAGGCAATATCCGTCATGTTCAAGGAGGGGAAGAAAAACGATTTTCTAATTTCGATGAAGCACTGGGTTTTATCCAGAGCAAATTAGCCGATCTTACCATTTTGGCCATGGAAAATAAGCCTATCGAGGAACAAAAAGGAATTCTGTCTAAGAGCTTTGACATTTGGAAGAAAATGGCCTTTGACGGCCCAAGGATCGTGATGGAAACCATCAAAGATCCCCAGAAGCAGGTAGCTCAACTCCAGGATCAGCTTCAAGATCAACTCGAGCAGGTGAAGGGGGGGCTCAGCCAAAAATTGGAAATAAGCTCCTGGCTTGCGGCCTCGAAAGCTGATTACCAACAGATTATGCAGTTGCTGGGGCAACTATCTAACGATATTGCTGCTTTGAACGAAAAAGTAGACCAGTTGTCTCAAAAGAATCCCTAATGATTGCGGCCGAAGAGCAGATAGAATTATTGTTGGCCAAAAAGAATAATGCTACCCTTCGTGTACAGACCTTAGGGAGCTTCCAGGTTTGGCGTTCTTCCACCCAAGTAAATACCAAAGAGTGGGGTAGGGATGTTTCTGTCCAACTTTTTCAATTTTTTATAACCAATCGCCATCGCCATGGACTGCACAAAGAGCAAATAATTGACCGGATATGGGCCGAACTAGGTGCAAAGGCTGGCCAACAAAACTTCAAAGTGGCGCTCCATGGTGTCAGTAAGGTATTGGAGCCGCAGCGAAAGAGCCGAACGGAGTCAAAATACATCATCCGACAAGGCCCAACCTATCATCTCGATTTTACGGATATCTGGCTAGATGTAGAAGCACTAGATCAATTAATTGCTTTGGGCAACCAAACCCTTACCGATCAACCTAAACTTGCCCAAAGGGCATACCGGGAGGCCACGGAGCTTTACAAGGGAGCATACCTGCCGGCACGGCTGTATGAAGACTGGTCCAGCGAAGAACGCGAACGTATCCAATTGCTGACCTTAGGAGCCCTCATTAGCCTGAGTGAATTATTGATTACCCAAAATCCTATGGAGAGCGTACGCCTAACGCAACAAGCCTTACAGATTGATGTAACCTGGGAAGATGCCTACCGCATTCAAATGGAAGCCTATTTGGAAAAGGGAAATCGTCCCATGGCCATTAAAACCTATCGTCAATGTGAGGAAATTCTGGATAGAGAATTTGGCGTTGAGCCCCTACCCGAAACCATCCAGATTTACCGCAAGATCAAGGGAAAAAATTAGATTTTTTCGGCTACCTTCCTTTTAATTTCGGATAGGGAATTGACATATTGTCGTAGAAAGTTCTTTTTACTTTGGCCTTTGACTTCTTCGATGCATAATTCCAACCTTGTAAGAGTGAATTGGGTAAATTACATTTTTTGTCATGTATCGAGCTCCTACCATATTTTGTGTGTCCAGTCCTTTTGTAATTCTATCCTAAACCTTTCTGTCCACTCATCGGATAATTCATCGGCTAATTTTGAAAAATAGGGTAGGGCGATGGTATCTTTATCTACCTCCTCTCCGACATAGGCGGCAATTCGTTCAACTGTGCCTTTGTAATCGGCAATAAAATCTTCATAGACAATGGTTAAGGCAGAACGATTTCCTTCACTTAGGAATGCTTGAATCTTGCTTTCTCTGATGCTTGCTTCAATCAATAAGTGCCTTATGGCATCAAAGTTGTATTTTTCAGCCAATTGGGGGGCTCGTTCTTGGGGTTCTTCCCCTGCCTTCCTATGCCATTCGTTTGTCATGATGGCCTTCCACCAAGAAACAGCTTGTCGGACCTTATTTCTTCTGGTTAAGAAGATGTGTTTACACTTCGGGAATATTTTTTCCCAAACTGCAAAATGGGTGTTGATCGTTGGTTCTGCCGAAACAATTGGGAATGATTTCAATTCATTGATGAGGGAATCGTTTTCCTTCTTTGGAGCATTGAGCTTTACTCCAAAAACTCCATTTGCAGTGGAACCTAACGCATAAATTTTCTCTTGAAGGTCTTGGTAATCGATAGCATTATGTTTGGCTAGTAAGGTTTCTCCTGGCTTAAGGGAAAACAGCTCAGCGGGTTTACCCAATACATTTGTCGACTCCAAGGCTTTACACAATAAGGTACTTCCATTGCGTTGACTAAACCAGATGGCATAACAGGTTGAAGGTTGCATGGTATGAACGCCATTCACATTTTTATGTACTTTTTACTCTACAACTAAAACGGAATTGATATTCTCATTGTCATCTAATTCAGCATTAGGATTCTCAGGATCAAGGGTCCAAACCCCATCTATGACCAATTTGTAATGATAGGTTCCTGGATTCAATTTTAATCGACATACCCACTCCCCATTCTGTTTAATGAACAGGTGCATCAGGGGATTCCATTTGTTAAAATCTCCAGCAATTGTTATCAAATTCGAATACGTATAATGGGTCTGCCTCAACCGGAAGATTACATTGGCTTGAATGCTATCAGGTTCTAGTTGAGAAAGAAGTACATTGATTCTATGATTGTCTGGCTTTAATTCCTTGGCTTTTTGATAGTAGGTTTTTGCCGATTCGAAGTCTCCACTTTTGAGGGTACAATTGGCATACTGGACATAGGAGTCAAATGAATGATAAGCGTTTATATTTGACATATACACCTTCTTTGCATCGTTAAAGCGCCTTTCCCTGGTCAAACGAAATCCAATCCGTTTCATTTGGTATTGGCTGATAAGTGCGGTATCGTGATGGTTTTGGTTCTCGTGAAGAAATTCGGCGATCCCTTCCTCGTATTCATCTTGAAGGATTCTTTTTAACAGTGCTTGGTAAGGTTCATCTTCCAAGCTATAGTCTACCATTTTAAAGGCAGGGCATTCATCCTCCAATATGTACTTGACGACATCTGGTACGATCCTTAGTCCATTCTCACTGTTTGTAAGAAAAACGATCCCTTTTTTAGTATCAAGATAGTTGATAGTAAAGGCTTTAAATGTCCCATTATCTCCCCATTGCCAAATGGCTTTCCCTTTTTTTGTTCGCTGAATTCCCCAGCCCAAGCCCCAATGAAGAGTACTCCAATTGGGTACACCTATTTGCTCTGAGAGCATTTCATTAATAGTTGACTCCCTCAATTCAGATTCATTAAGGACAGCTAAAATCAATTTGGAATAATCTTCGGCAGTGGTTTGCAGGGAGGCTGCAACGTTGCTTTTTCTCCTTTTTCTTTTGGGTAGGGTAAATCCCATAAAATCATGTGGAGGGGCAAAGTTGGTTTCAAATGTATCCTGCCAGGTAAAGCCGGAATTAGACATTCCCAAAGGAATAAATACTAACTCGTTAATTACTTGATTGATCTCCTTCTGTTGAAGATGTTCAACTACCTTTCCCAGGTAAACAAATCCCTCGCCTGAGTACTGGTATTCTTCTCCCGGGTCAAATTGCAATTCCAACTTTCCATTTCTCCAATTAGGTAAACCGCTTGAATGACTCAATACCATCCTGGCCGTTATTTTTGAATGCCTTTCGTCATGCATTAGATCTTTGAACTCCAGGTATTGATATAGGGGTCTGTCCAAATCTATACTACCTGATTCAACCAATTTCATCACGGCATAGGTAAAAACCTGCTTACTTAAGGAGGCTGCTGAAAATATGGTTTGCGTATCCACTGGTTTGTTGGTGTCATTTGCCTTGACACCATGTGCTGCATTGTAAATTACACTTCCGTCATCAATAATGGCGACCGAAATGCCAGGGATCCCATGTGTTTCGATTAAATCAATAAAAAACGTATCAATTTTGGTTTGTCCATACATACTGTAGGTGACCAAAACTTGTGTAATCAGCACGCCTAAAAGCCCTATTTTCATTTTCAGGTATTTTTTGAAAGATCTATTGCCAAACCCGGGATAATTCCATTGAATCATCTTCCCTAGTCTTTTTTTTAATAGTTGACCAGTGAATATTTTTCTACGGGTTTTTTAGCATTAGTTGTTTCGTATTTCGGATTCTATATTGACCCATTTTACTTTCCAATCCACGTCCTGATAGTTACCGCTTGTAAAAAAGAGAAATTTATTATCGGGTGTTACATAGGGGTTTCCTTGCCCAGAATCATTGATTTTATCATTTAATTTTCTGGTGTTTGTCCATTTGCCCTTTCCATCATTGAAGCTTATCAGTAAATCGAGTTGATTTCCAATCGAAGCAAAAATTAAATACGCTTCATTTGCTGCGACAAAGGGGGTGCATTTTCCCGACTCTGAGTTCGTAGAAATCGAGGCTTTTTTTGCCTCGGTGAAATTACCCTTTATTTTCTTTGATTGGTAAATATCCATTTCACTGTAATCCAAATTACTGGAGTGAAAATATAAGGTTCCCGAATGGGTAATAGTCGGATGAGAAACTAGCTTTGTCCTCAAATTTGGGATATCTACAAAAACAGGTTCGTTCCATTTTCCCTTAACTTTATCCGATTTCCAAATATGCCAAGTTTGCACAACTCCTTCTTTATTGACAGGTCTTGTTGAACTGAAGTATAGCGTTTTTCCATCTGGCGAAAAACTCATTCCATGTTCATCATATTTACTGTCAAAAAAGGCTCTTTCTGGTTCTGACCAAACTCCCTTATCTTTCTCTATTTTGAAAACCTGGAAATTCTCAAACTTCTTGTCAGAAATTGTGTAGTAATATGCTGTTAAATCAGGGTTAAATGTTCCCTTATGGATAATCTTATTGTCGGGAATTAAGTCCTGTTTGAATTCGATCGGTATGTCATTGGGAATTATTTCGGTCAAAAACCTCGTTTCTGTACGCTTTACTTCTGTATTACAACTCAAAAAAACCATTGTATAAAAAAAGATAATTTTGAGCTTTTTCATTTTTCTAATGGATGTAAGGGGGTAGGCTAAAGGGAGTTATTCACTTCAACAGATTGAGCAATTCGACTCTCCAATTAATTTACCTTCTTTATCCAACTCATATTTACAACATTCCTTAAACCTATTTTTGAGTATATCCTTTGCTCTTCTAATTCTGGCTTTTGTATTTTCTAAACTTATTCCTAATGCTTGTGCAACCTCTTTTTGTTTGTAGCCTTTCATGTAAACCAATTCAATAACCTCCTGATAAATTTCAGGTAGCTCATTGATCAATTTGTCAAAACAACATACAAATTGATACTCTTGTGAGGGAATTTCCTTGCTTGTGTTTAAGGTATCGATATAAATAGATTCAGCATTGAAGTAATTGGCTATTTCGTTACGGGAAATTTGAAAGATCCATCCTTTAACCTTTTCCTCCTTTTTGAGCTTTGGAAGGTTTTTATGAATTTTCAAGAATGTATTTTGAAAAATATCATTTGCCACATCTTTTCGTTTCACCTTTTTAAGAATAAAAAAGTAAAGCTCATCACTAAAGGTATTCCAGATCTCTTGAGTTTTCATATCCAAAAAAATTAAAGGCTGGTATTTCAACCAACCTTTATCGTTCAATTAACAACATTTACATTTGCTGCATTCGCATTTTGTGCAAGAACAATCACCTTTCTTACAATTTTGGCAATCGCACTTTTCACATTCACAATTAGTACATTCACAAGTATTCATATGCTTAGATTTATTGGTTCAATAAGTAGACCCATAAACCGTAAAAAAGATACATTTTATTTCATTTCTTTTTCTTCACGTAAGTAGGTGAAGCTTAGAATAAGCGAAGTTTTTGGTCTTTATCGGTTACCCTATTTGTATTAATTTTCTACAAATTTAAGCACTGCGGATGAACTTATCGATTAAAATTAACCCCCCACTCTTTCTATCTATGTTCTGCTTGATGGCTATGCTATTCAAACCGTACATAGGGTATGGGCATCTGAAATGCACGCTCAAGCCGTTGAATTCTTAGTATTTCCCTACCTGTTCTACCCCACACCAATCCTCTTCTATCCCCTCTAGGATAAATTCTTCACAGTAGTTCAGGTAGCGGGTGGCAGCCAAGTCTGTTGGGAAGGTCTCCAAGACCTCATGAAAGTCATGGGCTGCGAGGGCAAAATTTCTGTAATAGTAGTTTTTGAGACCCGATTCAAAGCGAGATTGGCTTTTCTTCTTCAAGTTCATGATTTCAATAGGATCTCCCTGGTAGAAGTCGTATACGCCAATGGGCTCTTTTCTTCCCTTTACCAAGACTCTACCTAGAAATCGGTATTCAAACTGAGCGGCATCCTTCATAGCAAGTATAGTGCATTCGCTTACCAGGGTGTAGACGCCATAGTGTTTGGTCAGGCCTTCCATACGGGAACACGTATTTACAGTATCGGATACAACGCCAGCTTCGATTCTGCGCTCATCTCCAATAATTCCCATCATTAGCGGACCTGTATGTATGCCTACACCTACGCGAATAGGGAGATGCTGTTGGGCAATACGCACTTCGTTGAACTGTCGGATAGTGTCCTGGATTTCCATGGCTGCCTGGACAGCTGCATCTGGGGAGTCGAGAAAAATAGCCATGACTCCATCTCCAAAATACTGGTTGACAAAACCGCCATATTGGGTTACGATGGGTCCTACTCTGCCCAGATATCCGTTGAGAAAATCGAAATTCTCCTGTAAGGTCATGTTTTCCGCTATGGTAGTATAGGCGCGTATATCACAGAAAAGAACGGTAGCATTTTCCTTTTCTACCCCTTCTCCTAGGGTAATATCTTCAACAGATTTTCCCCCCAAGGAACTGATGAATTCCTTCGGGACAAAGCGGCCAATGGCGGCATTTACCCCTGCAAGTTTTTGGTTGAGGCTTTTCTGAGAACGAAGTTTCTCCTCTTTCTCGCGGACCTTTTCCTGCTGGTCCAGCCTGAGTTGATAGCCTAATCCCAATGAGAATACCAGGATATGAACGACAAATATGAGGAAGAAGGGGAGAAGAGAAACCTGGTCTTTAAAATTATACCATAGAAAGAGAGAAATACCTATGACAAATACAAAGGAAGAAGCAGCTATAAAGTATTTGGCGAGTGGCGCCTTGGTTTTGTACAACTCAAAAAAGAAGACTGCCACGATCGGAATATCGAGGAAGAGCATAGACTTGGCAATTCTATAGGCCGATTCTTTATCGAAGGTGAGGTACATGTAAATAAGCAGTCCCGCGATAAGCAATAATTTGGCGAAAATAATGCGTTCCAGCCAGGCATCCCATTTGGGAATTAAGGTAGGCGTCTGAAGAAAACTTCTGGCAAATTGGTAGAAAAAAATGCTTATGAGTAGGAGAGAGCTTAAGGCGAGGTATTGATTGAGTATTGGGTTCCCAAGACCATAGTGTACAGAGATTGCTTCAAAGTACACGTATGCCGCCAAGGATAGGGTATAGAAAGAATAGTGAAGGTAGGGTTTTCGCCAGGTTGAGAAATATACCATTAGATGGTAGAGTACCATAATGACGAGAATAGATACAAAGGTGATATTCCCCAGGGTTTGGTGGAACATAAACTGATAGGCGTGTAACTTCCAATGCGGATAAGAGGAAATCTCTGCGTGTATGAAGGGAGTAGTAGGACCCCATTCTCGGTTTTTTATGAGTACCATAATGCGTTCTCCGGGCATGAGGTCAAAGGGAACGTATTCCTGGTCTCCCTGGTAAATCGCTTTAAGCGCTCTCTTTTGAAGCCGACCGACTTGTTGATGTTCATGGCTGCCCGATTGTCGGTAGATAAATACATCGCTAAAGTCTGGATGATCCAGATGCAAGACCCATTTACGGGCATGGGATACGCGATTGTGTAGGTGGAAAAAACCCCATAGGGCGGATCCTGAATTTGGTGGGCCAGGTAAATCTGTGTAGGGAATAAAGGTAGAAAGCTTTTGCTCGATATCTTTCAAAGAAAAGGTACCTGAAAGGTCTTCCAATATTCCTATAGATGTATAAGGAACCTGATGAACGCTATCACTTGTCAGATAGTGAATGGGTATATCGCTGGGAGGAATTGGGGGAATTTGTCCGTAGGCGGTGGGTGCCCATCCTGCCAATGCCCAAAGAAGGAGCAGACAGGTTAAACAAGGCTTATGTTTAACGGATCGTAGGTCTTCCCACATAGTAGGAATGGGTTGAATTAGGTAGGCTTAGGATATTATCTATACAGATTTTGCCAGAGAAAGTTTCATGAAATTGCGTTTTTTCCATGTAAGGTCAAGGTATTCCTTGACCCTAGAAATTACAACAATTTGCGTATAATAATGCATTATTCCTCCATCGGAAGCAAAATCCGGAAGGTAGTTCCTTTACCTACCTCGGATTGTTTCACAAATATTTTGCCTTTGTGGTACTGTTCAATAATTCTTTTGGAAAGACTGAGTCCTAGCCCCCAACCTCGCTTTTTTGTCGTAAAACCCGGTTGAAAAACCTTTCGGAAATGGCTTTTAGGTATGCCTTTCCCCGTATCACTCACATCGATAAAGTATTTGTTACCCTTATTTCCTGCTTGTAAGTGTATTCGGCCTTCTTTCGACTTAATTGCATCCAAAGCATTTTTAAGTAGGTTTTCTATCACCCAGTCAAAGAGAGAAGGATTAATCCATAGCTGGCTATCGTCTGGAAGATCGTTGCTTACTTCCAGGCTGATACTTCCCTTCCTCGTCATACGGGATTTGAGATAGGTAGCAGAGCGATCGAGTACATTTTTCAAATTTTCGGGTTGTAAATCTGGTTGGGAACCGATTTTTGAGAAGCGTTCTGTGATTTTTTCTAATCGGAATACATCGCGTTCTATCTCATCGATCATTTCTTGGTTCTTGGGCTTGTCGCCTTCGCGCATCTTGAGGAGTTCGACCCAAGCCATTAGGCTGGAAACAGGAGTACCCAACTGATGGGCCGTTTCCTTTGCTAGTCCGACCCAAACTTTATTTTGTTCGCTGCGCTGTGCAACCACATATCCAATAAAAACGATTCCGATGAAAGCAAATGCCACCAGTAATTGGAAAAAAGGATACCACCTCAATTGCTTTTCGAGGCTGGATTCTCCAAAATATATGTACTTGTACTTACCCTCGGTCCATTCTATTTGGATAGGAGGATTGAGACCTTTTAGGTACTTGAGCCTACTCTGGATTAAGGCCTCCTTCTCTTCGAGGCTTAGGCCAAGTGTATCGGGTTCGGGCAGGATGGATTCTATGGTATCATTCTCCCCGACAAGCATTCTTGGGATGCTCGTATCGGGTTGCCTTCCAAAATTTTCAAACACAAATCCAATAGGGTCTGAATTGGGGTCTCCCAAAATTCTAATGGCCTCGCCATATAGTTGGATATCTTTTCGCTCTTTTTGTTCCAACTGGTTGGCCAAGAAATTAGAATATGCAAGGGAGCCTAGTAGAATTACTAAAGCTAGAATATAGACTATGAGTCGCAGAATCGTTCTAGAATCCAATGCTTTCATACAAGATGGATATTAGTAAACAATGACAAAAATCATTTGTGATGCTTAATAAAGCAATTTATGCTTTTTATTTTTGGAGCGTAATTTAACACCTAGATACTTTCTGAGTTTAATGAAATAGTAAAGCGCTACATATAGTTTACTTAGAATCATTCTAATTAAGCTTGTTCAGAATGATTCTAATCTAAGTTTTCCGTATTTTTATAATTGTAAAATTTGTTAAATCTGGTTGAAAACATGCAACAAGTATTTAAGGTACTCAGCCTTTCTCATCTTCATGCCCCAATAGAAATAAGAGAGCTTATTTACTTATCTCCCGAGAAGTGTAGAGAACTTATTGGTAAGCTGAGTGATATACTGGGTATCCAAGAGGCGATTGTATTTTCTACCTGCAACCGGACAGAAATTTATTATGTATCGGAGGAGGATCTTTCTCAGGAGTTGATTGGGTTACTATTTGTAGTCAAGGGACTCCAAGATTCCCAGGCTTATCGCGACTATTTTCACCATATTTCCAATCATATTGTAGCTGTAAATTATGTGTTTGAGGTTTCTATGGGACTTCATTCCAGTGTACTTGGCGACTTACAAATTTCTAACCAAGTAAAGCAAGCCTATAGCCTTTCACATGAGGCGGGCATGGCCAATGCCTTTATTCATAGGTTGATGCACACTATATTTCACACCCATAAGCGCGTACATCAGGAAACCTCCTATCGGGATGGTGCGGCTTCTGTTAGCTATGCTGCGGCTGAACTAGCCGAAGAATTGGTTTCTCACTTAAAGGCTCCTAAGGTCTTAGTGCTAGGATTGGGTGAGATGGGTCGAGACGTGGCCCTTACCTTGGATCAAGAATTTTTCTCTCAGATATACCTCTGTAACCGAAGCTTAGACAAAGCTCACGTACTTGCAGAAGAACTAGGAGTGGAATGCATTCCCTTTGAAGAATTGCCTTCCCATTTAGATAAAATAGATGTAATCATCTCGGCTGTATCGGTCGAGGAGCCGTTGCTTACGGCTGAGCTCATGCAAGGCAACTCGCTTTTTTCCCAATATGTGATTGACCTTTCTGTACCCAGGTCTGTTGCGACTGAGGTAGATACCCTATCCCATGTAGTCGTTTACAATGTAGATGATATTCACACCCGTACTCAAAGAGCGCTGGAAAAGCGTAAGAGTGCGATTCCTCATGTAAAATCAATAATTGGAGAAGAGGTAGAGGGATTTTTGTCCTGGAGTAGGGAACTTGAGCTTACCCCTACTATTCACAAGATTAAAGCTTCCCTGGAAAAGATCCGGCAGGAGGAAATGGCGCGTTTTATCAAAAATGCATCCGAGGAAGAGGCCAAGTTGTTGGATGAGGTAACCAAAAATATGGTTCATAAAATTCTTAGAATGCCGGTGTTACAGCTCAAAGCAGCCTGTAAACGAGGAGAACAGGCTGAGCTCATCGATGTACTCAATGAGTTATTCGATCTGGAAGCTAGTAATAAATCCAAACAAAGTATTTAAGCAAAATACCTACCTGTGGCAAAGAAAATTGTTCTTACAATCCCTTCCTTTGCCTCTTGGTCATATTTCATCCCATAGAGATTTTCTATTGGCAGCAATCTATGTCCCTTTTTCCTTATAGTATCGGCAGGGTGTTGGCCCTTAGATAAATGTATTGACTGCAAGTTTTCAAGGACCTCTCTTACAATAGAAAAAAGGTGCAAGACCATACCTGCACCTTTAATTTTTTATACAATTCGAATGTAGCCTTTATTCCCCTACAGAAGCTGCTTCAGAAACACCTTCAGAGACCTGCTCTTTGGCTTGAGCCTCTTCCCTTCTCTGGCGAGCCGCTTCGTCTTTAATTTTGTCTTCTTCACGCTTCTTTTTGCGCTCTTCCAATCCTTCTGCTATTGCATCTGTAATTACAGAGATAATAAATTGAATGGACTTTATTGCATCGTCATTTGCGGGGATTGGGAAGTCAACGAGGTTGGGATCACTATTGGTATCTACCATGGCGATGGTAGGGATGTTGAGCTTACGTGCCTCGGCAATAGCGATATGCTCTTTCTTAATGTCTACGATGAACAAGGCTGAAGGCAGACGGTTTAGCTCTGATATACCTCCTAATACTTTGTGAAGCTTCGCCTTCTCGCGGGTGAGCATAAGGCGTTCCTTCTTATTAATTCGATCAAATGTGCCATCAGACTCCATTTTCTCGATCTTATTCATGTGCTTAATACTCTTGCGCACAGTTGAGAAATTTGTAAGCATTCCTCCCAGCCATCTTTCTGTAACGAAAGGCATATTTACACGACGCGCCTCCTCCATTACGATTTGCTGAGCCTGCTTTTTCGTCGCAACGAACAAAATCTTCCTCCCTGAAACGGCTAGCTGGCGTGCTGCATTAGAGGCATCATCCAGCATTCGCTTGGTCTTATGCAAATCAATAATATGGATGCCATTTTTCTCCATAAAAATGTATGGCTGCATCTTTGGATTCCATTTTTTCTTCAAATGGCCAAAATGCACTCCCGCATCCAGCAAATTTTGATAAGTAACTTCCATATAAATATGCGTGTAAGCCTTGTATTATCGCTTTGAAAATTGAGTACTTTTCCTTGCCTTTTTCTTTCCGTATTTTTTTCGCTCTACCTTTCGGGAATCTCGGGTAAGCAGTCGCGCACGCTTGAGAGGGGACTTGTTCTCTTCGTCTTCCTTAACTAAGGCCCGGGAAATTCCCATCCGAATAGCATCCGCTTGACCGTTTATACCTCCTCCGCTAACGTTTACTTTGATATCGTATTGACCATGACCCTTCTCTAGTGTCGTAAAGGGCTCCAGCACTTTCATTTGAAGAAGCTCAGAGGGAAAGTAGGTCTGAAACTCCTTTTTATTTATGATAAAAGATCCAGTACCAGGGCTTACGAACACCCGTGCAATGGATCTCTTTCTTCTTCCTACAGCGACTAAATAGCTCATCGTTTAGATTCCTATCATTTTAAATTTAATGTCAACTCTTCTGGCGTTTGGGCCTCATGTGGATGCTCTTTTCCGGCATACACCTTAAGGTTTCCAAGAATTTGCCGGCCAAGACGATTTTTGGGTAGCATACCTCTAACTGCAGCCTCGAAAATTCTTTCAGGGTGCTTATCACGCATAACTTTTGCAGTTACCCGGCGCTGCCCTCCAGGATACCCTGTATGACGGATATACTCTTTCTGATCCCACTTTTTTCCCGTAACATGAATCTTCTCAGCATTGATCACAATTACATTGTCTCCACAGTCCACATGGGGCGTGAAGTATGGTTTGTGCTTGCCCCGCAGAATTTTTGCTACCTCGGACGCAGCTCGGCCAAGGGTTAAACCCTCGACATCTACTATATACCACCTCTTCTCAACTGTATTCTTGTTTGCAGATACAGTTTTATAACTTAACGTATCCATGCTTCCTGTAATAAACTTTGATTGCTAAAATGGTCGTGCAATTACGGATTTTTTCGAGGAAAAAACAAAAAACTACCCAAATTTATGTCATTGAATTGTGTGTGCGAATAGTGTAATTTTATTTTTTCAAAAAGAGTACAAAAAACTGATTAGAAAGATTTATTCTTAAGCTGGGGTGGATAGTTCCTGTTTGGGGTTTCCATAGAAGAAAAACGACCACTTTTGATTGACAATTGCTATTTTTTTTTGAAATTCGAATTTCTACCCACCCAAATTTTAATGTCAACTCCATTCTTGTGGTAATAGGAAAAACTCCATGGATGCATTTTCCGTTGAATTAATAAGTATGAGACAGATTACCAGAATCAAATTGAGGATTACCTTCCTCCTTTTTTTGTGCGGCTTAGGAATAGGGCAAATCCATGCAACCCATAACCTGGCGGGGGAAATTGTAGCTAGGAGAATCGATGGGACGCGATACGAGTTGACGCTTACAACCTATACAGACCCTGCACCTGCAGGAGTTGACCGCTGTTCTGCAGACATTGAGATTTGGAGCACAGGGGTAAATCCTCAGTTGATAGATGTAATACGCCTCATTCCCCGAGCAAATGGCCCGATAGATCGAAGCCCTCCAAGCGACTGTGAAATTACCAGCCCAAGAGAAGGAGTACCCATTTATCGTACAGTAAAGCAAAACATATACATCGCAGAGTACACCTTTGACTTTGGTAAATTCGAACTACGATATTTTGATGTAGCTAGGCGAGAAGACATCATTAACATCAGCAAACCTGGTGAGCAAGCCTTTTATGTAACCACCATTTTGGATATACCCAATCCCATTTTGGGTAACAATAATACGCCCGTCCTTCTGAATACACCGCTTGATGAGGCATGTGCGGGAAAGATTTGGACACATAATCCTGGAGGATTCGATCCAGATGGCGACTCTCTTGCATACTCTATTCGCCCTTCTATGCAGTATGATCCTTCAAAGGGAATTACGCCTCAGATTGCCTCTGGCTACCGTTTTCCTGATGACAACAGCTCGAATGTATTTCCTGAAAATGGCCCTTTGACCATGGACCCCGTTACTGGGCTAATGACTTGGGATGTCCCTGGAAAGCAAGGAGCTTACAATATTGCCTACGTAGTAGAAGAATATCGAAACGGTATTTTACTGGGTTCAGTTCTTAGAGACATGGTGATTATCGTACGTGTTTGTGAAAACAATCCTCCGGTCATCGAGTCTATCACAGATACTTGTATAACGGCAGGGGAAATCTTGGAATTTGACTTTTTAGCCTATGATCCCGATCCTACTGATAGTCTTTACCTCCGACTCAACAATGCGGGTATTGGAAATAATGGCCCCTTCGCGGTAGACAATGTGCCCATTATTGATGGAGTCATCTTAGATATGGAAACAAGGAGAGAAATTCCCTTTAGGGATTTACCTGACTCTACTGTTAATACTTTGATTCGCTTTCCGGATTCTACAGCATTTATCGATACCATTTTTGGCAACTTTTCTTGGGGTACTTTATGTGACAACATACGAAAACAGTTTTATCAGGTCGACTTCTTTGCTCATGATAACTTCCGATACATTGAAGACCCTGGTACTACATTATTGAGTGCGAATCACTTGGTTGCCATTACAGTGATCCCCCCTCCCCCTGGCGAGCTTTCCGCCAGCAAACAAGCGCGTCAGATAAGCCTGGATTGGGAACCCTCAGAATGTGATAACGCATTAGGATATAACATTTATCGCAAAATAGGTCAACCCGGTTTTACCCAGGATACGGTATGTTGTGATCAAAGTCCTGCAGACATGGGCTATGAGTTGATCGCCTTTAACGAAGGATGGGACAATATTACCTATGTCGATTCCCTTAGTCTATTGGAAAATGGCTTTGGTCAGTCTTTTTGTTATGTAGTGACAGACATTTTTCAGGATGAGTTTAATTCGAGCATCGATGCGCGGCTCGAATCCTGTGCTAGTAATGAAATCTGTGTTGAAATAGCGTTCGACTCTTTGTTTATGGTTCGCGATAGTGTAGCTAGGACAGATCCAGTAGATGGCGCTATTCAACTGAGATGGGTTCAGCCGGATTCTCTGGATGATTTTTTCTCTGGTCCGTTTACCTATCGCGTTTTTCGCGGTTCAGGTTTTGGGCCTGCAACAGAGGAAATTGCTAGCTTACCCTTTAGCGATACCAGTTACCTAGATACGGGGATTAATACAGATTCAACAGGGTATACATACCGCATTGAAGTATTTGATGCCCAGGGAACAGCTATCCCAATGGAAGATAGCTCAACTCAGCAATCTTCGAGTATCTTTTTGACTACGCGAGGAGACAATGGGACCATTATTCTTTCCTGGACCGATCAGACTCCATGGAACAACTCCTCCTATCTAATTTGGCGTGCAGACAGTGGCGAGGATTTCGTCTTAATAGATACGGTTCTTGCTTCTGCAGGGCGAACTTACTCAGATCCAGGTCTTGAAATCTCCAGAGAATATTGCTACCTCGTCCAGTCTGTTGGAGCATACCAACCCCTGCGTCAAGGTCTTCCCGCTCCTTTGGTGAATGCTTCGCAGGAATCCTGCTCAACTGCAGAGGATAAAACCGCTCCCTGCTTTCCTGATTTTGTAGCCCAGGGAGATTGTAACAATCGGCAGCATTTCATAACGGTTACTAAGAGTGCTGAAACCTGTGATAATGATGGAGATGAAATTGTGCTGTTCTTTTCTGAACAAGAACGAGGAGCCTACACAGAAGTGAAGCGGTTTCGCTATGCAGATTTTGGTACAGATACTACTTTAATTTTTAATTTTGAAGAAGGAGCTTCTTTGTCGGGTTGCTATGCGATTACTACAACGGATACTTCTGGTAACACGAGTGAAAGATCTCCTTCCCAGTGTGTGCAATTCTGCCCAGGTATTCGACTAGGAAATATCTTCTCGCCCAATGATGATGGGGTAAATGACTTTTTCACGCCTGTATTTTTCCAGGATGTTGTGTTGACTGAGTTCCAGGTCTATGACCGCTGGGGAAATCAATTGCATACCAATACAACCGATCTGGTTCAATTGTGGGATGGCCGTCTCGAAGGGGGGAGAGATGCAAAGGTCGGGGTATACTATTATTTCATTCGATATGAAGAACTCAACATAGCCGGAAATATCCCCAGAGAGACTAAGGGTTGGGTCAGCCTTATTCGATAGAAAAAGTCCATGTGCTGTCTAAAGGCTAAAAAAGTAGCTATACAACTTTTCATCCCCAATTCGGCACGTATCTTTGTAGATATTTCCGATTATGTCGAAAGCATTTCTTGGCTTTAATGGAAGAGTTCCCCAAGGCGTGGAATTCATATCCCTTTTTATACTGGCCATAACTATATGGGGCTGTGCCAATCAAATTTCTCCTAAGGGTGGAAAAGGAGATGAGATTCCACCAGAAGTTACCCGGACGTTTCCCAAGGACCAGGAGTTATTTGTCGATGCATCAACTATAAAAATTTATTTCAGCGAAGCTGTTAAAAAACCTACCTACAACAAAGAGCTTTTCATTTCCCCCTTACTTCCTAAGCCTCCTAGAATTTATCTTAGCGATAGTGGGAAACGCATTAAAATCCAGATTGAGGAGGGCTTGGAAGACAGTACGACCTACGTTCTAACCTTAAAAGAAGTTCAGGACCATTTTGGAGGGAATAAGTTAGAGCAAGTTTACACTTTTGCCTTCAGTACAGGGCCCTATATTGATAGCATGGAGGTAAAAGGAGAGGTACAGAGTCCCGTTTTGGGGGTAGGTCAGGAGGAAATGATTTTATTACTATTTCCAGCAGATAGTATTGAAAATAATTATTTTCTGGGCAAAAGACCCTTTTATATTAGCCAGACAGATAAGGCGGGCCGCTTTAGTTTTAGCAACCTTAGGAAGACCCCTTATCGCCTGTATGGACTTATAGACGTGGATCAATCGGCTACTTACAGCCAATTTACTGAGACCATCGCCCTGGGAGACAGTTCGCTAATCTCGTTCTCAGATACCTCAAATGTGGTTCAAACCAAGCTGTATGCCTTTCTTCCAGATGAGCAAGAGCCTACATTTAGGAATTATGTTTGGTTAAATGACAGTACTTGGATGGGGGAATTCACTGAGACCTTCCTAATCGACTCCCTAAGTCTGGCATTCTCAGACACAGCGGGTAATCCTATTGCCCCAATTGAGACCTTTGCGGCCTTACCTACAGAAAAGAAGGAATTGATATTTCAGTCTCCAATTAGCAAGGGAGACAGTATGTTTTTGTCCATTCAAGGACTATTGGATAGTTTGGGAAACCGTGAAGACACTGTAATAAAGCTTCGAGCTTCCAGGACTAGGGAAATTGAAGCCCCATTGGTTCAGAAGCCTGAATACGATTTTAAGGAGTCTGCCTGGAAGGTATTTGCCTATAAAGCCCTCCAGGCTTCTGATACAGCTTTTATTGTACTCACAGATACTACGCAGGCCCGTCCGGCGATTGGCGATACCATTCCCGCCCTTCCAGCTATCGCTGAAGACATTCCTTATGCCAAGGCGCTCCCCATAAATTTAGATGCTAACGGATTTATGACCTTGATCCGGCCTAGGGAAAAACTCGAACCTAGCAACGCCTATATCCTACATATTCGGGGTCAAATGATCGGCCAAGAGGATACCGTGTATAAATTCAAGCTCACCCTGCCTGATCCAGAGGAGTTTGGTACCTGGCAGGGTATGGTCCGACCCGAAGGCTACCAAGGCCCTTTGGTTACCCAACTTCTAAAAGACGAAAAAATGGTTCGTCAGGTCTTTGACTCTACCTTTTCTTTCAGGTTCCTAGAACCTGGAGCTTACCAAATCCAAGTCATTTATGACCGAGATGGAAACAAAACCTGGACCCCTGGCCAAACGAATCCCTACCGCTTACCAGAAAGGATTTATCGCTATCCCACAACTACTACTATTCGAGCGAATTGGGATATAGAAGGGGATACCTTAAAAGTGTTATACGACATTCCTATACAGGAGCCTGCGCCTGATACCGCAAAAACAGCGAGTAATCCTAGACAGTCAGGTAATAGCAGTAGGCCTATTGGAGGAAGAGGTCGCTTTGGAGGGCGGAATTGAGTAATTGGAGACAATGATGGCATCTCTTGGGAAGTGTTTTCAGGAGCCCTCTATGGTACTTTCCGGGCAAGTAATTCCCAAGCCTAAAAGGAAAAGGCTCAAAACTTCACAATCCGCTGTGGCAGTCCCATCCGGACTCCTCCTAGGATACTGGCAGACTCCCGCTCATTTTCCGTTCGGTATCTTCCCTCGATTTCTGCATAGATATCTGTATTCCACAACTGGTAGGTGAGTCTTCCATAAATTTGGTCCATGTTCAATGGATCTCCTTGGCCAACAATTTGCCCAAAATCTCCGGCTCGATCCACAGAATAAGACCGGTTGATATCTCCTCCATAATTGATCCCATCCATGTCTAGGCCTTGTGTTAGGGTTGTATACGCAAGCTCTATATTGAGAGGGGGAAGGGGATGGTATCTAAGGCCTACATAGAGGTCATAGAGATTAGCTCCGGCTGCATGTCCCAGAGACTGATCGAATTGGCTGTAATTGGCGGCAATATTAAAGTGTTGATAGGTATAAGGCCTTACCCGGTTGTATTCTACCTGAAGGTCTAGGGTGGGGATAGAAAAGGCATTGATGTACTTAGCCCCAACCTGGTAGCCCAATTTATTCCCCCAGTAGTCGTCGCCATTGTCTCGTTGGCCAATATTGAGGTCGTCTATAAGAAATTGACCATACAGTTGAAAGCGGTTCCACGCATTGACTTTTGCGCTGAAACCAATCGTTGCGTTGTCTGGACTTCCCAGGCTTTGTTCTATGGCACGAAAAAATATTAACGGATTTAGGTATTGGATTTCAAAGCCGCGTTTTCCGTTGGCGAGGTAAGGATTGTAAATAATGGACTCAAATAGGCTAAGACTAATCGTATTAGTGGGAAAATAGGAGAGTTGATGGAATACTCCATATTTTCTTGGCCAGGTTCCCTCTGTATCTCCTTTATTGGGAACGAAATCTAGCAACTGTGTGAAGTGGTTGACATAGACGAGTTTCCAAATTTTTGTCTGAATGTTAACAAAGGCGTAGTCCGCAGCATGATCATTGAGAAATAGGCTTTGTCTTCCCAAGCCCCAAAAGGCTCGATCCTTCCCCACTTTAATACGCATAGCTTCGATAGGGCGAAAGGTGAGGTAGGCTCTCGCATTAAAAAAGTCCAATCCATTCTCTGTATTGCCAAAGCGTTTAACAAAGGTTTGGTCATAGAGCTGGTCATTTTCTTCGAAGTTCTGAAAGATCTCTTGGGGAACCCGAATCACATTGTCAGTTACCTCGGTGTAAAAGCCAATTTTATCCCATAAAACTCCTCTAATAGACAGTCCACGGATATTATTAAGTAGGGTATGGCCTTGTCTTTCCGTACTGAGGAAGGTTTCTTGCTCATTTCCGAGGGCCAAGTGGAAGGAAGGATTTACATAGAGCCGGAATTTATTCGGTTCTTTATCTACGTGGTACAGGTCTCTCCCGTTGGTATAAAAAGTGTTCCAAATTCCTTTTTGAGAGGTGGAAGATGCATATGCATCATCAACCAAGATTCGCATCCTTTTATGCCACTGATTTTCTACTGGAGAGAGTCTCTGAGTATCGACCGTAGCAAAAAAATCAGCCACGACCTGCCTTCCATAGGGCTTTAAGGTAGTGGGAAAAAAATCTCCGGAAAGTCCCTGAATATCCAGTCGATCTACATAGTGGTACAGGTCATGCCCCAAGAGAATATCTGCATTTTGTGCCTGGATACATGTACAAGAGAAGAAAATACCTACAAGCCCGACAAAAATTCTCATCCTGGAAATATTTGGGACAAAAGTACAGATAAAATGGCAACAAGAGAAGCGAGGTTCGAGAAGCTAGATGCCAGAAGTGGATTAGGAGAAACTGGGATTACAGAAATTTCAGAATCTTATGAATTTTTTTCTTTACTTTTCTCAGGAATGGCTGTTGGATACAAACCCAAAGTACGTATGTCTGTAATCAATGATCTCACGGGAGACCAGCGAGTTCATAGAATAGCCTCTACTTTAGAAAATAATGGGTATTCCGTAAAGGTTATTGGACGTATCCTACCGCATTCTATCGCTTTAACCTCATGCCCCTATGAGACCCATCGCATGAAATTGTGGTTTCAACGCGGGAAGCTATTTTACTTAGAGTATAACCTTCGGCTTTTTTTTTATCTGTTGTTTCAGCCTGTAGATATCCTTCACGCTAACGACTTGGATACCTTACTGGCAAATTTTCTCCTTTCTAGGTTACGTCGAAAGCGTTTGGTATATGATTCTCATGAATTTTTTACGGGAGTTCCAGAGCTGTTAGATCGCCCAATGACGCGTTCTATTTGGGAAAAATTGGAAGCCTGGATTTTTCCTAAATTGAGCTATGGGTTCACCGTAAATCAAAGTATTGCAGATCTGTATAGGGATAAGTATGGAATAGCCTTGGGGGTAGTTCGAAATTTGCCGATCTCTTCCCCTGTAGAAGAAGTGGAGTATTCTGCTACTACTAGGTCCAATATTCTTATCTATCAAGGAGCCTTAAATATGGGTAGGGGATTAGAACTCATGATTCAGGCGATGGACTATTTACCAAACCATCGGCTATGGATTGTAGGGAGGGGGGACATAGAGGAACAACTCAGGAAATTAGCAGCTTCCCAGAGGCATTCAGATAGAATTGAATTTAAGGGATTCGTCGCGTTTGAAAACCTCTCTAAGCTTACTCGAAAAGCTGCGCTTGGATTCAGTTTAGAAGAAGATTTAGGGGAAAATTATCGGTATGCTTCGCCCAATAAGGTGTACGACTATATACAAGCAGGCGTACCGGTGATCGTTTCGGACTTACCGGAAATGGGGCGGATTATTAGGCAGCACAAGGTCGGGCAAATCCTTAAAACTGTGCGAAGGACTCCTCGCGGTCTCGCAAGCCAAGTGCTGGGCCTACTAAATGATCCCAATCTGTACCAAGCGTATAAATTAGCCTGCTATCAGGCAGCAGAGTTGCTTAATTGGGAGCAAGAGCAAACGCGGCTATTGGAGATATACGATAAGGCTTTCCCATTAGAATAACCCCTCAAAGCTCTACAGGGATGGGATGAGTAGCGTGTTTTAATGCTTTTACAAACCATAGAAATTCCTCAATAAATTCCTGGACATTCTTTTTGAGTACCTCTTCAATGGGATTTCCATTGGGGTCAAAAGCTCTTTGAACATTGGGTACTAGGAGTTTCTTTGGCATGGGGAAGGCCCCAAGTGAGAGGATCAACTGCTGCATTTCTGATGAGGCGTTTAGCCCACCATAATACCCCGATCCTGTAGAGACTACCCCGATGGGTTTCCTCTTAAACTCATTCCAGAAATGGTCCACGGCATTTTTTAGAACTCCGGTATAACTGCCATGGTACTCTGGGGAACAGAAAATGATCCCATCTGCTTGGTCAAGGAAGTTACTCATTCGGGGAAATACAGTGGGGGGGGACTCAATTTTCCGCCATTTTTGCGTGAGAATGGGAAGCGGTTCTTCGGCTAAATCCCAGAGTTGAGCCTGGGTATCCACTTGAAGGGAAAGTTGATTGTGTAAATAATATGCAATTTTGTCAGTCTGTCTCCCTTCCCGGACACTTCCAATGATGATAGCGATGTGGATTTCTGATTGAACCATTATTTATTAGAACTGGATTCTAGCCTCTAAGGTTTAAACTGACTGAAAGTAAAAGATAGAAGGTAATCACAAAAGGGATTGCGAGAAAATCGAAAAAAATCAGTCCCAAAGTGCTAATAGCGAGGAATAGATAGCGAAACCAGTTATCTGCAACTGAGACGTTGGAGAACTTAAGAGAAAAAAGGGTAATTGGATAAAGCATGAGGCCGCAAGAGATTCCTATGACCAGGATCCAGGAAAGGGGAAACGTTAGCCATTTGGCTATGGTTGAATCAGGATAATAGAAGGTAATGAGGACCAAGGAAAGAATTAACAGGGCATTTGCTGGGGTAGGAAGTCCTTGAAATTTCTCACTTGGAGGGCTCAAGTTAAATTTTGCTAGCCTGAGAGCTGAAGCAAGAGGAATGAGAAACCCCAAGAAAGGTAGAGGTTCTACACCTCCCATGGCCAGTTCCGTGGAAATTCCTTGTTTTAATTGGAGGAATACTGCCAGGCCAGGCACTACCCCGAAGGAAACGAGATCAGAAAAGGAGTCCAATTGTTTGCCCAGTTCTGAGCTTGCACGTAGTAAACGAGCAAGAAAACCGTCAAGGAAGTCGCACAGTAAACTGATCCCGATACATAGGGCAACGAAGTCCCAACGACCTTGAAAAAGAAAAGGAATGGCTATCAATCCAGCTAGGAGACTAGCTAAGGTTACAATGTTGGGGATATGTTGTTTAAGCCCCATAGAGGTTACCCTTCTGAATGTATTCTCGTACCTTTTCGGGAAGCAAATACTGAATGGATTGCCCTAGACGAATCGACCTGCGAATATACGTAGCGGAAATAGCCAGAAAAGGAGCTTCGAAAAATTCGATACTTCCCGCTTCGTGTGGCCATTCTGTAGGACTTCCAGGTCTTGGGTATACATAAATAGGAAACTCTTTGAGCAAAAGATCAGCCTTCTTCCATTTCGGGAGATGGCGTAAGTTATCACTACCCATTATCAGGGAAAAGTGGTAGGAACGGTACCGATTGGTCAAGTGAACTAATGTATCGATGGTGTAGGAGGGTTTGGGTAAGGAAAACTCTACATTGGAGGCCAACAGTTGTTTGTTCCCTTCGATGGCAAGCTCTGCCATGCGAAACCGATCGTACTCGTTGAGTAAGTTTTGCTTCTTCTTAAAAGGGTTCTGTGGACTGACGACAAACCATACAACATCAAGTGGGGACTGGTTGAGCGCCGTTTGCGCTACAATCAGATGACCTTGGTGAATAGGGTTGAATGAGCCAAAATAGAGTCCTATATTCATATCTTGAAGGCAAATTCTTGCTTGATTAAAGATTCGAGTTCTGCTACCGCCCTATCTAGTATATCGTTTACGACTTGGTGGTCAAACTTTTCTGCATAGCTGAGTTCCAATTTTACTTTTCCTAACCTTCTGGCAATTTCTTCTGGTGCATCTGTTGCGCGCCTTCGTAGCCTATCCTCCAAAATTTGCTCGCTTGGCGGACAGATAAACACAGCTACTGCCTGTATACCATACTGTTTTTTTATGGATAATCCTCCTTCTACATCCACGTCGAAAATTGGGCATTTACCTTCTCCCAGAATCCTCTGAATCTCAGATTTTAAGGTGCCATAAAATCTTCCAGGGTAAACTTCTTCCCATTCTACAAATTCTCCCTTCTCTACTTTTCCCTTAAAGTTTGATTCGTCCAGGAAGTAATAATCTACCCCTTCTTGTTCTTTCCCTCGTGGGCTACGCGTAGTCGCGGAAATCGAAAACTCAAACATATCAAAGGCGTGCATGACTTCCCGCACCAAAGTCGTCTTTCCTGCACCACTTGGGGCGGAAACAATAAGAAGCTTTTGGGTAAAGTATTCCATGAAAACTAGGGACGCAATAAGGATAGAAGTTGATCAAAATTAAGCGATTCCTGCGTGCCAACTTCCATGTTCTTGAGTTGAAAAGAACCTGTCGCTTTTTCCTCCTCTCCTAAGAGGAGCAAATACTTAATTCCCTTTTTATTGGCATAGGTAAACTGCTTTTTCAATTTTACAGCATCTGGATACATTTCAGCCTGGATTCCTTCCTTTCGAAGGCGGCTCAATACCCCTAAGGCCTCATATACCAAGGGTTCTCCAAAGTTGACCAGCATGATTTCTACAGAGGTAGCGGTAGAATCAAACAGGTCAAGGGCTTCCAATACATCGTAGATTCTGTCTGCCCCAAATGAAATTCCCACCCCACTCAGTCCGGGTTTACCAAATACCCCTGTTAGGTTATCATACCTTCCTCCCCCTCCGATGCTTCCAATCTTAACATGGTTCGCCTTTACTTCATAGATAGTTCCTGTATAATAATCGAGGCCTCTTGCTAGCCGGAGATTAAAATCGACACTTCCTTGGAAACGATCCAGGTATTGGTAGGTATTCCAGACAGTTTGCATTTCTTGTACCCCTGTCTGTCCAATGTCTGAATCTTGGAATACCCCACTTAAAAAGGAGAGTTTTTCTTCGAAAGTTCCCTCAAATGCAAGGATCTCGAACAATTGTTGGGCCTCCTTTTCCCCAATTCCTCGTTTGTCAAGTTCCTGCTCTACGCCTTCTTTGCCTATTTTATCCCACTTGTCTATTGCAATACAGATATCTCCTACTTTTTCGGGTTTTCCCAATAAGTCTGCATAGCCTGTGAGGATCTTTCGGTTGTTGACCATAATGCTAAAATCCTTAAGCCCCATCGTGGAAAGGGCTTCGTCATAGATGGCTATGAACTCTGCTTCAAAAAGCAAAGAATCCGACCCTACCACATCTGCATCACACTGGTAAAACTCTCTATAGCGCCCTTTTTGAGGCCTATCTGCACGCCAAACAGGTTGAATCTGATACCTTTTGAAGGGAAAGGAAAGTTCGTTTTGATGCATGACCACCACGCGCGCAAAAGGTACTGTAAGGTCGTATCGGAGTCCCTTTTCTGCAATTTCTGAAGCCAGTTTATTTGAGTCGTCCAGAGAACGAGCCTTTTGTAGAAAATCCCCTGAGTTCAATATTTTGAAGATCAGTCGATCCCCTTCTTCACCATATTTCCCCGTAAGGACGTCCAAGCGTTCTAGGGACGGGGTCTCAAGGGGAGCATATCCATACTTTTTGAATACCTTCCGAATGGTATCAAATATGAATTCTCGCCGGATCATAACAGCGGGAAGAAAATCTCGTGTACCCCTCGGAACGGAAGGTTTCTGTGCCATAATTCTAAATTCTACTCCATGAGAAAATTTCCTACGCAAATTAGTGTAGAAGGGTTTGACTATTGAGGGGCAAAGGTAAAAATTGATTTGGGATAAATCTACCTAAATAAAAACTGGACTTCAATAATTAGAGAAGTCCAGCTTTCTACGTATGACTGTACGATATCTATTAGTTAGCATTGATTGATTCCGTATCAAACACGTTCGAGGGGTGTTGAAAGGGTATGTACTGAAAGAACGATGTGCACAATAGATACGTAGATTGGGCTCAAAATGACTATCGGATCGTCTCCTATATCAAAGCTAGTAGGAAATTATGGTAATGAAAATACCTAATTAGGTAGATAGCCTCTGTCGTTTAAATAGTGGGCAAAGTCCAAAATAGAGCCAAATCCCTTATGGAAGATTCGAGAGGCTTTTTTCAAGATATTTCGGTTGTGTGTGTATAAGGTGGGAAGGGTAACCTGGAACTTCTCTGCTATTTTTTCTTTGGATTCTGGGTCTTCAATATAGGCCTTGAGTATTTTCTGCTCTGTTGTGGTAAAATACTTGAGAATCCTTTTGCTCATGTTATCCATGAATCGTTGATTCCATTCTGAGGCAGGGTGATCTTTAGAAAAAATTTCCCCTTTTAAGTTTCTTATATCTGATTCTGAAAAGCGGATACCCATGCGAAAGGTATTAATCTGACTGACTAGTTGGTTTTGAGCATCTAGCTGAAGGATGGTAGAGTTTTGGAAGCAATGATAATAATCCTTGTTTTCATGCAGGAGTGGGATAGAAATTCTATAGGTAAATTTAAAAGGTTCTAGTTGCTCCTTATTGCGAATGGCCATTTCTAATGCCTCAATTCCCCAAAGGGTGTAGAGTTGCAGAAAATCTGGATGGATCAGATTGAAATAGGTGTTTATACTGAATCCTTCTTTCAGGCCTAGTGCAGATTTAATTCCCCTAAGATAGGTGAAACCAGGAATCCTGTAGTCAAAAACTGAATAAAAAGTGTCGAAGTCGAGGGCTTTATTCTCAATGGAATTACGCCAGTAGGAAGCTGCGTCTTCATCGTTGAGGTTGACGGGCTCTCCCAGACTATTGGCATAGGCACTTAGCTGGTCGAATATTTCCTTGCGATAGTCTTCCAAAGCATTGGGTATAATACCGATGAGCTATACAAATAGAGTATCAATTTCTGTCTTTGAAAGGGCCAACTTGTACTTAGGAGATATGTACCTCTTCCTTACATCAGGCGACGAATAATGTCATCGGTGGAAATACCCTCAGCTTCTGCGGTAAAACTTGGGACAATTCTATGTCTCAATACAGAGAAGGATACTTCATTGACTTCTTCGATATCAGGAGAGTACTTTCCTTTCAGCAATGCAAGTGCTTTTGAGCCTAGGATAAGGTACTGAGAAGCGCGGGGGCCGGCACCCCAATTTATCAGGGGTTTGATTTCCTCAGGTGAATGAGGCGTATTGATCCGCGTTTTATTCACTAAGCTTACGGCGTATTCCACTACATTGTCAGAAATGGGCACCTGACGAACGAGGTTTTGGAAATAGAGAATATCCTCTCGGGAAATAATGGTTTGGAGTTCTACTTGCTCGTTTCGGGTGGTGCGCTTGACAATTTCTATTTCTTCCTCAATAGAGGGATAATCCACCTGTATGTTGAACATGAATCGGTCCAACTGGGCTTCAGGAAGTGGATAGGTACCTTCTTGCTCTATGGGGTTTTGTGTAGCTAGGACAAAGAAAGGAGGCTCAATCCGATAATTTTCTCCCGCGACCGTCACATTTTTCTCTTGCATCGCTTCTAGCAGCGCTGCCTGAGTTTTTGGAGGTGTCCGGTTGATCTCATCAGCTAAGAGGATATTGGCAAAAATGGGTCCCTTTACAAATTTGAAGTACTTTTTATTTGTTTCTTCATCCAATTCAAGTAATTCAGTTCCAATAATATCACTTGGCATAAGATCAGGCGTAAACTGAATACGGCTGAATTTTAAGTCTAAAACTTGGGCAATAGTACTGATAAGGAGGGTCTTAGCAAGCCCAGGCACACCTACCAGTAGGGTATGGCCCTTACAGAAGAGGGCTATTAATAGCTTTTCTACCACATCCTCTTGACCAATAATTACCTTGCTGATTTCTTTTTTGAGGTCCTGGTATTTCTGGGCAAGAGCATCTGCGGCCTCTACTTCTGTTTGATATTTCTGCATTAGTTAATCCAGTTTTTAAGCGCATTCGAGCACTCATTCGGTTTGATGTCAATATAGATATTTTTCTTAGCTGTTTCTACCCAGTTATCCAGGATTTCTCCCTGACGGGCCCTAAGTGCTGCATTGTAAATGGTTTTGTAATCGTCCTGAAGATTGGGGGCGTGAGGGGGGATTTTTTTCTTTAGGTAGATGATGTGATAGGCGGGCCTACCACTCCCTCCAGAAATCTCATCAATTTTCATAGGGTCTGAAATCTGTCCTGCCTCCATCGATTCTACTTTAAAATACATATCAGCCGGAAGCGCATCTAGCGGGACATCTAGCTCTCCAGGTGCCTTGGGATTAGAAATACATCCCCCGCAATCCTTGGAAGCCCTATCCTGAGAATAGCGTATTGCAGCCTCTTCAAATGAAAGGGAATCTGTATCTATGAGTTCCCGTATCTCATCAAATTTGGCCTGAACGATCGAATCTCCTTCTATACTAGGCTTGGGTTTACGCAATATATGGCTTGCCTGGACGAGTTCTCCTTGGCGTTTATGCAGTTGGATAACATGAAAACCAAACTCCGTTTCGAAAACATCTGATACATCTCCTTCGCGCATGGAATAGGCAATTTCCTCAAATTTTGGAACCATCATCCCTCTCCCGAATGAACCCAGGCTTCCCCCCCGAGGACGAGACCCTGGATCTTCGGAGTAACGCCTTGCCAAATCTGCAAATTTTTCTCCTCCGTCTGCAATTCTCTTTCTCAAGTCAACTAGTTCTTTTCGCGCCTTATCCTTGCTATCCTCAGACCAAGGGACATTAACGACAATATGATTGAGTTGTACCTCTGCAGGTAGGAGGCCCAAGCTATCTTTAGGGATAGAGGCAAAAAATTGTTTTACCTCTCTTGGGGTTATCTTTGCTTCTTCAAAAATGACGCCCTTCTGGCGATT
>JBCCTX010000024.1:0-44036 GCA_039197765.1 Bacteroidota bacterium | reverse complement strand
GACGATCAAAAAGCACTGGATTTTGCAGTTGCGGCTTCCTGCCTCAAACATACTATCTATGGAGATGCGAATCTTGCAACAGTTCAGGAGGTAGAAAAATTAATGGATGGGGATGCATCGGGAAGGGTGAGTAGGTAGAAAAGAAATATATTTTGTCCTAGATGTAGTAGTAGAGTAGTAGGAAGGGGCCCTGACAGGTCCCTTTTCATGTATTCCCTAGGTTCTGTTATATATTTATTTTACAAATGGGTAAAATATATGGAAATATCCTTGTAAGTCAGGTTAATTTGGTTATTTTTACAAATGGGTAAAAAATAAAACGGTAAAAATTGAAACGAAATAACATAGGAGAATTTGAAGAAATCGTGCTACTCTTTACAATGATTCAGCACCCAAGAGCATATGGATTGTCTATAACAGAGTCTATCAAGGCGGAGTTAGGACGGTCCGTAACGCTAAGCAGTGTACATACTGCCTTATATCGATTGGAAGAAAAGGGGCTTGTCCAATCTGGATTGGGAGAGCCTAGTTCTAAAAGGGGGGGCCGGAGGAAGAGGCTCTACACCATTACTCATTTAGGTAAGGAGAGCTTACAAGAAGTTCAGGAAACCCGGAAGAAACTATGGTCCATGATCCCTCAAAATCTCATTCAAGGATGGCAAATTTAACCCCTCAACCTCCCAAGTGGGCAGACCGATTTTTGGAGTGGTATTGCAAACCTGAATTGTTGGAAGCAATTCAGGGGGATATGTGGGAGCGCTTTGAGAAGTATGTTGAAGAAAAAGGTTTCCGTAGGGCAAAATTGTGGTACATCCTTCAGGTATGCTTATTTATCAATCTATATACTTTGAACATGAAACATCTCCTTCCCAAAAACCCAATTAACCCATCTCTTCTGCAAAGTTATTTTAAGACAGGTTACAGAAACGCACTTAAAAATCCCTGGACCTCTTTAATAAACTCCTTTGGGTTAGCTCTAGCAACAGGCTGTATTGTAGTCGTATTTGTCTTTCTGGATAATTTTTTTTCCAATGACGACTTTCATGAGAAACTCGATGAAATATATGTAGTTGAGCGGGTCTTAAAGCAAGAATCAGGAACCGTACTTGATGGTCGGAGTCCTGAACCTTTAGGGCCTTTTATCGAAGGAATGTTCTCTCAGGTAAGTAATCAAACCCGCTTTACCTTCCGCAATGCAACGGTGAAAATTGAGGACGAAGTTTTTTCCGAATGGGTTAGCTTTGCAGATACGAGTTTTATAAGTCTTTTTTCCTTTCCCGTCAAATGGGGAGACATTCATCATTTTTCCCAGCCCTCAGATGTGATTATCAGTGAAGAAGTGTCAAAAAAGTACTTTGGCGATACTAATCCCATCGGAAAGCAGTTAGAAGTAATTTTCCAGATCGGTCAAGGCGAACATTCCCTCGGTTTTACGGTACAAGCTGTTTTGGATAAGCTACCGTCAAATGCCAGTTTCGGATTTAGTATGCTATTTCCGTACGAGGCTCAACTCCTTCTGGATAAGACCGGATTCGAAGATTGGCAGTCTAAAGTGCACGCTACCTTTTTACAAATTGAGGATGCAGATCAGGTTCCTCTGATTGAAGCCCAGCTTGACCAATTCATTTCCTTTGAGAATGAAAACAATTCGGGTTGGCCTATCCAGTCTTACCACTTTCACCCTTTGTCCCAGATTTCTCTACATTCAAATGGCGTGAGCAATAGTTTTTTTTCTAATGCCCATTTGGCTGGGATCATTCTCGTAATTTCAATTGGACTCATCATCCTCTTTCAGGTATGTTTTACCTACATTAACATTACTATGTCCTTACTAACCCAAAGGCTACATGAAATTGGTTACAGGAAAGTATTAGGGGTGAAACGTAAACAAATTGCCTTTCAATTTCTTTTTGAAAATATTGTAATATGTCTGACAGGTATGGGGGTAGGGATTCTACTGGCTAAACTTTTATTTATACCCTGGTTTTCTTCCTTAATTGCCACTGACCTTACGTATTATTCTTTTGTAAACCCCTATTTGGTAGCCTTTGAAATTCTTCTATTAGGGGTGTTGGTATTTGGAGGAACAGGATATCCTGCACTCTACATTTCCAAGCTAAAGCCTGGAACCATTTTTCATGGAGTGGTCCAATTGAAAAGTAACTCAATTCTAAAAAAATCTCTGTTAGGCGCACAATTTTCGTTCACCTTTTTAACTATTTTTGCTTCAATTGCCCTTTTTCAGCATTCCCAGGAAATAAAGTATAAGAGCTGGGGCTATAATCCCTCGAACAAATTGGTCCTTAGCCTCCCAAATGGGTTGAAATTTGATGCGCTGGCCCAGTCTTACGCTTCCCTACCAGAGGTGGAATCTGTCGCGGGATCTGTCCAGCAAATAGGTAAATACTCAAATGATGTTACGGTTTCTTTCGAAGGAAAAGAACGAAACATTAAGGAGCTTCAAATAGGGACAGATTATTTACAGAAAATGGGAATACCACTGGTTTCGGGATCTTTTCCTGTCAAACAAAAGCACACTGAGGAGATCCCCTATATTTTGGTAAATGAAGAATTCGCGGGCGAAAAAAATGTAGTGGGATCCCAGTTAAAAATGGAAGGCCTTAGCTATATCGTTTCAGGTGTTGTCCAGAATTTTCGCCAGAGACCTTTTGATTCTCCCATTCAACCTATGATTTTTAAATTTGGTAAGGAGAAAGACTATAATTATATGACGCTTCTTCTCAGCGATAGGCCTACTCCAGAATTCATTGATAAACTCAAAAAGACCTGGTACGACATACTTCCGTTCAAATCCTTTAAGTACTTTTACTAGGACGAGGTATTTCAAAATTACTTTCGGACCTTTGAGCAAATTAATGCGTTACTTTCAGCAACCACAGTTGTTTCCATACTCATATCACTTATGAGTCTGTTAGGCCTTACGATGTTAACCATTTCTCAAAGAATGAAAGAAATCAGCATTCGAAAGGTATTGGGAGCTGGTACAAGGGAAATTGGGGCTTTGCTTAATAGGGAATTTTTTTGGCCTCAGTTATGGGCATTTCTCATTGGGGCTCCGCTTGCTTTTCTTCTCGTCAAAGGAATATTATCCGCTGCATCCCCTGAATTCAACTCGCCCAATACAAGTCCTTTTCTATTTGCTCTAATAGGGGTCTTAGGGATTTCTAGCATTTCAATATACGTGAATTTAATACGGCTAAAGCAAATAGATCCCATTGAGTTTCTGCGATCTTAGTAAGTGCAAAGCGAATAGAACCTAATTTTGTTCAACACGCAATACCCTACCCATTTTACGTTTACCCAGGGTAGGGTAGGGCTTTCCCTTTTCCCAAGCTAATTCCCCATTAATAAATACATAAGGAACGGTTGCATCATTTCTTCGAACAATTCTCAGATACTCTGGAAGGCCGGGCATAGGGGCTTCTTTTAGTTGGTAAATTTCGTCTGTTAATCGATTAGGGTCAATTAGGGTAATATCGGCCTGTTTGCCTTCCTCAATGCTTCCTACGTTAGGCAGAAGGTACCAATCTGCCAATTCTTGGGTGATTTTTTGTACAGCTTTACCTATACTCATGGTTTTTTGTCCATTTTGTTGACGGTCATGGACCAATTTCAGAAGCGCAGGCCCAAAATTGTAAATGGAAATATTTTTCAAATGCGCTCCTGCATCGCTAAAGCCCACATGTACATCTGGGTGTTGGACAATCCAGTTGAGTTCATCCTCGCGGTCATTGGCCGCGACTGCGATCCACTTCAAGTCGCTCCCAAAGTGCTGAATAAGGTCTAAGAAGTACTCTATTTCATCTTTCCCCACCTCTTTGGCTAAATCAGCGAAACTTTTTCCTTCCTGTGCTTTGTCTGGGGAGGATAGAATGGTCATTTCTCCCAAATTGCGATGAAAGGCGCGAGGTTTAAAACGATTGTTCCACTGCTTTAGGAATTTCTTTCGGTAGGCTGGGGTTTTCAATAAATCCCTACGCTCTACTACTTCCTCCAGGTGTAGATAGGCTGTACCTGTCTCAAATTCTTCGAAGATAGGCGAGTCAAAACCTGGGGTTACAATTTGGAAGGGAACGGGTACAGCCTGGAATTTGACTGCTCCATTTAGTAGGCTATTGACCATGCGACTCCCCAAACCCAGAATTCGGTGAATGCCTCGAAATACTTTGCTATCGGCCAAGGCGAGCATAGAGGTTTTGAGCCCATTTTGGAATATTCCCTTGCTCTCCCACATGAAGCTGAAAAGGGTCAAGGGGTTGGCGATGTTGGGAACTGTCTGCAAGATGCGCTTCCGCTTGCGAAGGGTTTTGAATAGGTATCGATACTCCTTCCAATTGGCAAATACGGAGGGGGTAGGTCGCGAGCGATACTCCTGTCCATCCATTTTATCAAATTCTAACAAATTGATAGATAAGCCCAAATAACCACAGTCTAGGGCCTCTTTTAGAATCTGATTCATTTGATCCAATTCTTCTTTGGTTGGGACATTGCCTGTCGACAGGCTTTTTCCTAAGCCCATAGTAAAGGCCCTTATAGTCGAATGTCCCAAAAACATGGCTACATTAGGGCCAAGAGGTAGGGATTCCAGATGCTCTAGATAGCTTTGAGGGGAATTCCAATTTTTGGCCCTTCGTATTACGCTTTTGATATAGTCGCTTGGCAAGCCTTCGACTCGGGTAAACATATCACATAGTTCATCTGGGTCACCCATGACCATGCTTAGGCCGCAACTTCCCATAACAATGGTTGTAACCCCATGGCGTACAGATTCGGATAGTTCTGGGGCAATTTCTACTTCTGCATCATAATGGGTATGTATATCGATAAATCCCGGCATGACCCAGAGGCCTGTTGCATCTATGACCTGAACATCCGATGGATACTCATCAGGTGAAGGATTGATTTTTTCAATTTTCCCATCGAGGATCCACACAGAACCTGAGTATCCCTCTCCTCCCAGGCCATCATATATCTTCCCGTTTTGAATTAAATAAGAGCTAGGCATCGACGTTTAGTTTGTATAGGTAAATTATTAATTATTCGGGAAAATTCGAATAGCTGTTCAGTATGGTTTTGTCCTAATCCTACTTACCTAGCAAATAGTCTAACCTAAATTTGAAGGGAAACGGTGAATTTCCTACCTTAAGAAATTGACTGTGGATCCAAGTATTCGTAATGACAAAGCTTACTACAAAGACAAAGGCCTATCCGACCGACCCTGTACAAGCTGTCTGGAAATTCTGTCCACCTACCCTCAAAACCTGGGAATCCTTTTACCAAAAGGGGTTTATGGCCTTGAAGGAATCCGAAGAAGAGGTAGGGGACCTTACCCAGTACGAAAGTCCGGCTACCCTTGGGGAAGCCGCAGGGATGGCTCCCCAGCGAGCAGTCATACAAAGCTTGAAGCATTTTCGGGATGCAAACATCGGAGACATCGTAATTGCAGCAAAAGGAAAATCTACCATTCTGGGTGTTGGGATTATTACAGGATCATATACATACCAGGAGCGAAAGTCGGATTTCCCCCATATGCGCAAGGTGGATTGGGTCATTACTCGGGCTCTATCTGTCAAAGCGATTCGACTTCCAGGACGAGACTTTATCCCTCTTGTCAATTGGAGTGAGATACAAGCCCTTTATCAAGAGCACTATCCAGAGCTTACGGCTACCTTAGCGGCCCTCCATGTTTCCCCAGCGTCTTTTACCTTGGAAGACCCTGAGCAATACCTGTATAAAAGTTTTACACGGGAAGATGCCCTACATAGCTTATTTCTGTCTGAACAGGAATTTGACACAATCGTGTCAGTACTTTTGAGAAAAAAGAACCTAATATTACAAGGTCCTCCTGGCGTTGGAAAGACCTTTCTAGCCAAGCAATTGGCTTTTGCCTGCATGGGTTTCAAAGACGAAAGTCGCGTGGAGTGGGTACAGCTCCACCCTTCTTATGCCTATGAAGATTTTGTGCAGGGAATTAGACCCAGTCCTGAGGGGGGCTTTGAGCGAAGGGATGGGATTTTTTATAAGTTTTGCCTGCGAGCGAAAAAGGACCCCATACGGAATTATTTCTTTATTCTAGATGAGATCAACCGAGCGAATCTAAGCAATGTATTAGGGGAACTATTTATGCTGTTGGAAGCAGATAAACGCAGGGTTGAGTTTGCTATGCCGTTAACTTATGGGAAGAATAGCATGGAAAAGTTCTATATTCCCCCGAACCTACACCTCATTGGGACCATGAATACTGCAGACCGTTCCTTGGCTCCTATAGATTTTGCTTTGAGAAGGCGTTTTGCCTTTGTGGAGCTAACGCCACAGTTTGGGAAGAAATTTCAGGCGCATTTGGACTTTTTGGGGATCTCTTCTGCTCTCCAAGAAAAAATTTCCCAAAGGATTTCAGAGGTTAATCAGCGCATACGGGAGCATCCCTATTTGGGTAAGGGCTATGAAATTGGCCACAGTTTTTTTTGCCATAAGAATCCCACAGAAGAGGAAGATAATTGGTACCAAATGATCATCCAGACCGAAATCGGACCGCTGTTGGAAAGTTATTGGCCAGATGAACCGGAGCGTGTCCAGGAGTTAGTCACTCTATTATTAAGCCCTTAAGAACTGGGGAATTTTCCATTTTACCCGAATCGAAAACCCAAACAAAAAAACCTCATTCCCCAATATCCCAATTCCTTTAGACCCATCTCACACCTCCAACCCCTAATGTCGATTCCCATTAAAAATATGTATTACTTACTTTCCTATGCCTGGGATAGAGGGAAAATAGCCGGATGGAGTAAGGGAGTTGGAAATACAGGTGCAGGAATGTCTGAGCTACTTCTATGCATCCTAGAGGAAGCGTTGGTGAATTGCCAAGTGTTACCACGGGCTTATTCCTTTGTGAGTACGCAAAGCATTTACCCAGGCATTAAAGGCAAGGTTAACCTTTCCCAAAGCCTAAAGAAGAATTTATTTACTCAAGGAAAAGCCCAGGTTCAATTTGAAAGCTTGGCGACCGATGATCTATACTTAAAAATCCTTTGGTCCACCTGGAGAAAAATGGAGGTTAAGCAACATCTCCCAATCCTCCCTATTCTTTCCTCCTTTTCAGGAGAATACAAGGGGGGGCTATCTCCTTCCCTATTCGCCCAGGCTTATCGCCAGTATTCCCAGCCCCAGATTCGCTACTTGATTCGATTGTGTGAGTGGATTTACCACAAGTACCTGCCTATCCCTGGTAGGAGGGGTATATCGATTCAGAACTTTTTGCTGAATTCTCAGGAAATGCCAGCCTTATTTGAAGCGTTCATCCGGAATTTTTACCGCAGACATGCAACGGACTACGATTTTATTGGAAAGGAGCAACTTAAGTGGGGTAATTCTCAGGAATCGGAAAATGCCTTGCTTCCCAGGATGGAAACGGATGTTTCCTTGATTTCTCCTACTCGGAAGATCGTGGTGGAGACCAAGTACTACAAGGAGGCCTTGCAGACCCACTATCGGGCAAATTCCTCCAAATTTCACAGTAATCATCTTTTTCAGATTTTCGCCTATCTCTCTCATGCAGGAGTAGCCAAAAATGGTAAACCCTGCGAAGGATTATTAATTTATCCCACCGTAAATTTCAGGCTTGAGGAAAGTTGTTTCCTGGCTCAGCATCCTATACGGGTATATACCTTAGACCTTAATCGGCCTTGGGAGAAAGTTCATGCAGAGTTACTGTCATGGGTCGCCTGAGGCTCTTTTTTCCGAAATTTAATGCACCTGTTTGAACTTAAATTCTATGACTATGTGTAGGAAAGCCCAATCCTACAGATGCATAGCCTGTAGGGCTCATTGGGGTCTTGCGAATGACTTCCTCGGGATGCCTTGCCTAGGGGTAATTTCTCTACCGCTAGATTATTTAATCCCAACTTTGTAGCCTAACACAATTCTCAGTAGATAATCGTCGCAGGTGACATACAGGACCGTATAATCCTCATTGAAGGTGCAGTTAGAAGTGCGTTTGTTGGTTCGTATAGTACCTAGGTGCTTTCCTTCAGGACTGATAACAAGAATTCCATCTGGGCCTGTTGCAAAAATATTTCCTTGTCGGTCAACAGCCATTCCATCAGGAGCTTGTTTGCTTAAACTTTTTTCTACGAGGGCTTCTCCCTTCAACAACTGGCGTTCATTTGACAAGGTCCCATCTGGAAGGAGATCATATGCTACCCAGTAAGCTGGCTGAGAATTGGCAACATAAAGGGTCTTTTCATCGGGAGAGAGCGCAATTCCATTGGGTTTTTCCAGGGACTGAGTCAGTAAGCTTAGGTCCCCTGATGGGCTAAGTCGAAAAACCCCTTGGAAATCCAGCTCTTTACTTTGGGGTAATAGATCCTTATCAATCCCAAAGTCGGGATCAGTGAAGTAAATATTTCCTTCTCGATCACAAATGAGGTCATTGGGGCTGTTCAGCCTATTTCCCTTGAAGCTTGTTGCCAAGCTCTGGAATACAGGATGTGGCTCTACTATACTACTTGCTAGCCGAGCAATCTCCCTATCTCCATGCCTACAAAGTAGGAGCTTTCCTGTATTATCTAAGGCTAAGCCATTACTTCCCTTTCCTCCACCCCTAGGTTTATTACCGGTATATCCTGAAGGCTTTAGAAAAGTGCTAACTCCTTCTGTCTCCGTCCACTTGTAAATGATATTCCGAGGGACATCTGAAAACAATAGACATTGCTGTTCGGGGACCCATACTGGGCCTTCCGACCAGGTGAAGCCTTCTGCAAGTACTTCGATTTTGGTATTGGGAGGGACTAATTCGTCAAATTCAGGTTCCAGGGACTCCAAATAACCGAAAGTCCTATACCTTCTGAGGGAGTCTAGTATGTGTTGATACCGCTGATGGAGGTCTTTCTGCTCGGTTGTTGTCGGCTCAATAGGGCGCTCTTCTAATTTATCTGCTACTACATCATAAAAGCGACCGTCTGCATAGAGTTTGTACTGCTTTCCTTTCACAAATCGGTGGGGAATAAAATTTTCTTTATCCCATCCAGGCCTGGGATTATGGTCGATGAATACCCAGTCTCTGCGGTTGGATTCCTCTTGTTGCATAGCTTCAAAGAAACTTTGGCCATCTGAGAAAAAATCCGTTGGTATAGGTCTTCCTATTGCATCGAATAGCGTAGGGATAAAGTCGCTTGGGGCGATCATTTCTTCGGATTTCTTCCCGCCTAGGCCCTTCCCTTGATAGTTGATAATTAAAGGAACACGCGTACCTGCATCGATGTTAAGGCCTTTTCCTCCTTGGATTAGTTTTTCCCCCATTCTAGAACTTAAGCGTTGATGGGTTCCATTGTCGCTGTAAAAAATAAACAGGGTTTCCTCTCGAATACCGGTCTCTTCGAGTTTTTGGATGATGCGGCCCATCAGTTTGTCCGTGTATTCTACCATATCCTTGAAGTATGTATCCCGCTCAACATGCCGCATCGATTTATCTTCCCAGATCTCACTATCAGGTGTGGGGACAAAAGGGTTGTGGGTAAGTGCCATGGGGTAGTAGGCAAAAAAAGGTTCATCCCTGTATCGTTCAATAAAACTTAGCAAGTAGTCGGTAAATACATCTGGTCCGTATAAGCCATTGGTATGGTCCAGAAATTTACCGTTTTGGTAAATGAGCGGGTCTGGATACCGAGACCCTTTGTCTTCGGTATGGGCGGTATGCCACATACAATATTCATCGAAGCCCGATTCTTCTACCCGCATTCCTCTGTCTCTTCGAAGATGTCCTCCTGGATAGCCAGGAGGGTCGTAGCTTTGTAACTGCCATTTTCCCACCATACAGGTTGCATAGCCTTGCTCCTGCATGAGATGGCCAAAGGTCTTTTCATCGGGACTGAGAATCCCAAAAGCCTTCCAATTCCGGAAATTATATTTCCCCGTCATAAGGCTTACCCGGGTAGGAGTACACAGGGGATAGGCGTAGGCGTGAGTAAATTGAATCCCAGTTTGGGCGAGTTTATCTAGAACAGGCGTCGCATATGAAGTACCTCCATAGCAACCTAAGGCTTCCGTACCGAGATCGTCAGCCATCACCAAGATGATATTAGGAGGCCGTTCAATAGTAGGTTCTTGACCCCAAAGAGCTGTTAGCAAGTTGAAGAATAGGCAGCAAACTGCCATTCCAGACTTAAAATCGGGTAGACTTACGGAGTTCATGTGTTCATTATTTAGGGGATAGTAATTACGATTCTCCTGTAATCATAGAGGGAAGCAACAGGATTTTTATCTTTTACTTCCAAAATCAGGTGAATTTCCGCATTGTGGGCATCTTTAGGAAGAGTTAAGGAAAGATTTTGTTTGTGGCTTTCTTTTATTTCAATCTTGTTCGGGTAGGTACCTGCTTCTACATAATGCCACCAAGTGAAGGATAACTCGTCTTCATCGGGGTCTCTTGATTTAGATGCATTGAAGGTTAAATTCTGTCCAGGATTTGCGTGTATGTGGATGATCTCGTCTAAGGGATTCCCATTAATAACTGCAATTGGACGGTGGTTGGCTGTTTCAGTCCCTTCTAGGCACCAATCCATTCGGCATCTAAAGTCGTTGAAGAATGCACGTCTCCAACGCCATACGGGAGTAAAAAGGTTGTTATATACGTCTCCAGTCTCTGGATTGACCCATTGATCTGATTCTTCTGTAAATACGTAAAAAGGGGTAAATGCCTTTTCATCCATGTTGACAGAATTGTGTTTAGACCACACATTTTTTTCCTTGTCTGAGCTGTATCTACCACTCCATCCTCCCCATTCTGGATGATTTATATCGGATAATCCCTTATTAACCAAGGCCAACCAAGGGATTGTTCCTCCTCCCTCTAGAAAGGAAATACCTCCACGGTGAAACTGTCGAATGGGATAATAATTTCCAAAGGGTCCATGATTTCCTATAATATGCTCAAGTGCCCACTGGTGTTGGCCTACCCCGCTATAGGCATAGGGTTCCCAGGTGTATGGGCCCAGTTCAGCTTTTTTCCCTTTATTATCTAGTCCTCCATCAATACTTGGGCCTGCATAACAATAGGCTTGGTAGTTGCTTCGAATCCAATGTATATAAGGATATTCATGGCAGATCCATGCACCTGCATTATCCTGTGCTCCATTTTCGAAAACCCTTAATTTTGAAATAAACGCCTTTACCTCTTCTGGTGAATGCGTTGTTGCAAAATCCTTAATTGCTTGAGCTAAGGTATTAGATCCAGCATTTACAACTACGTAAATGGGTCGATCATCACCTTTTTGTACAGCGTTGATAATAAGATCTGAGCCTTCACTGCTTAAATTAGAGCCTGTTGCCTCAATCCCATATCCTGTTTGCCCACTTACAACGATCCCATGTAGGTATTCAGGAGCTGGCCACCCAGTTGCATGTTGTTTTAGGTTTTCTAAAACTTTGGCATATCCATCAATTAAGTCATGGAATAATTCTGGATGTAGTACTTGTTTGTAGGGGTTTGGGTTTTCAGGACGTAGAAATTTTCCTGTTACAGCAACAAGTCCCTCCAAATCAAATTCATTGCTGTACATAAGCATATGCATCATTTGCTGTTCTTCATCGGGTTCATTCCCCATGTCAGCTAAAATGATTAGCCGGCTTCGATCCAGGTCTTCAGTATGTTGGGCATATACCCTAGGAAACAGGAAAGTTAGCAGAAGGATAATTGTGAGGAAAGGTTCAATTAGCCGATCTATTTCTATTTTCATTTTTGATAGGACTTTTTGATAGGTAGGATTGGGCCTTTCCCTTGATGGATTCGCTTCCAATTGGGAACTAGGGGTACAAGCTTGGAATGTCAAACTCAGCAGAAACCCAATATAGGCATTGGGGGGGGATGCAATATGCTAGACCCTTCAGAAATGGATTGCACTTGTACCAAGTCGGATGTACAGGGAGAGACGAATAGTAATGGATAGATTGAGTAAAGTTTAGCGTTCATTTTCTTGTTATATGGTTACGCTAAATTAGTGCTTTCTCTACGGAAAAATTGCCCATAGGTACATTTTTATGATTTACAAGTCCCACAAAAAAAGACAGGCTATAAAAATAACCTGCCTAACCTGCATCCCGTAGGGGAATCGAACCCCTGTTGCCAGGATGAAAACCTGGAGTCCTAACCGCTAGACGAACGGGACATCTCAAAAGAGTGGGACAAAAGTAATAGTAATTTTCTTTTTGGTCAAGTGAAAGGGAAAATTTTTTGGTTTTATAGGTTGATGGTCCACAGTCCATAGGTAGGCATTGCGTATGAGCAGAGGAAACTATTACGTTAACTGTGGACTATTAAACCGGGGACCGTAGACTAAAAGCCTTCTTTATTACCTCAATGTAAAGAATCGTCCTCCTTTTTGCATTAGCTATTTGAAAATTGGTTTTCATCAAAGCATAAACTACATTTACGCGGTTTATTCAAAATTATCAACAAACTATTACCAATATGGCAATTAAAGTCGGTATAAATGGATTTGGTCGTATCGGCCGCCTCGTATTCCGAGCCCTCGTCGACAATCCTAATGTAGAGATTGTCAAGATCAATGATTTGACGGACAATGCTACCCTTGCAAACCTGCTAAAATTTGACTCCGTTCATGGGAAATTTCCTGGAACAGTAGACGGAGTTGATGATGAATCTCTTACTGTGAATGGTAAGAGAATATTGGCATCTGCAGAGCGGGACCCCAAAAACTTGGGCTGGGGCGATTTAGGAGTCGATATTGTAGTTGAGTCAACCGGAGTTTTTAGAGATCGTGAAAAGGCTGGCTTTCACCTTCAAGCTGGTGCTAAGAAGGTAGTCATTTCGGCACCAGCTAAAGGAGAAGTAGATGGGACCATAGTAATGGGGGTAAATGACAGCATTTTAACCTCTGATATGCAGATTGTTTCCAATGCCTCCTGTACGACCAACTGTCTCGCTCCAATGGCCAAGGTACTAAATGATGCATTTGGGATTAGCGCAGGGTATATGACAACTATTCATGCTTATACAGCTGATCAGCGCATTCAAGATGCTCCACACAGAGACTTACGTAGGGCACGTGCCGCTGCGATCAATATCGTTCCTACAACTACAGGTGCCGCAACTGCTGTTGGCTTGGTTCTTCCTGAATTACAAGGAAAACTAAATGGAATTGCTGCCCGTGTTCCCGTACCCGATGGATCATTGACAGACCTAACTGTAATCCTAGATAAGCCTGTAACCAAGGAAGATGTGAATGCAGCAATGAAAGCTGCGGCTGAAGGAGCATTGAAAGGTGTGCTTGAATACTCTACGGATCCTTTGGTTTCTTCTGATATCGTTGGAAACCCTTATTCTTGTATTTTCGATAGCCTCATGACCTCTGCAAATGGAAATATGGCAAAGGTAATCGGATGGTATGATAACGAATGGGGATACAGCTGTAGAGTAGTTGATTTGCTATTGAAAATGGCCTAGTGCCTAAGAGAGAAGCTAGAAGGGAGATAAAAACGAAAAAAAACGATTTATCTGTCTCTTTTCTCGCTTCTCCGCTCTCTCCTTTAATTTACCTTCCCCTGTTCAGCAGCTTCAATATCCGCGATAAGCTGCTCCGCCATCGAAATGTGTTCTTCTGTATCGCCGCCATGGACCTTGGCAGTAGCTAAACTTTGGTACGCCATTCGGAGGGCGTCTGGGAGCTTGCTGGAGCGAAAGAGTAAACCAGCTTGGAGGTATTGTAGGTCAAACGAAGGGGCTATTTCCTGTGCCTGATTTGCCCAGCGTGCTGCCTTTTGTAGATAGAGCAATTCATCTACGTGCATGTAGAGATTTTCGGCAGCACGTTCGAGTTCTCCTGCTTCCCGAATGGAATAGGTGTCAAAATAGTGAACAGCATGCTCAGCATAGAGATCCCAGTTTTTTATTCCCGCTGAATACGCCATCCTCAGGCGATCAGCATATTGTCCCTTATCTTTAAAGGCATCATCGGCCAAGCCTAGGGCACGCTCAAAGAATGGAGTATGACCCGTCAGTGCTGCGGCGAGTACCTTTTTCTTTAGTACATCCTGAATTTTCTGATCTACTACCTCCTCTCCAAACTTTCGATAGAAGCGTTTTTTCTTTTTCACCAGATACAAGAATTCCCTTGAGTCCATTTCAAATGTGAACGCCTGAATGGCTTCCCACGCTGGTACGTCTATCAGGTCTTTTTCCTGTATGGAATCAAAGTATGCCTTGGCTGCTTCTCTGTAATCTTTTCCACTATTTTTCAGCAGGAAGGCGTATTCCCATATTCTTTCAGGTGTTTGGTTCCCCTCCTCAAATTCCAGTTCAAGCAGCGCCCCATTCTTTTGGGGATCATTGGCAATTTGGCCCGCACGCATCATTTCCATAGGACTTTTATATCCCATTTCACGATGAATTTCCGTCTTTTCGTGATTGATAAATATGAGGGTAGGATAAGCAAATACCTCAAAGGTTCGGGCGAATTGTAATCCTTCGCCTTTTTCCATATCAAACTTGTAATTGATGAAATTTTCATTGAAATAAAGGCCGACACCTGCATCTGTATAGGTATTCCGATCCATCATTTTACAAGGTCCACACCAGGTCGTGTAGGCATCGACAAAGATTAACTTCTTTTCAGATTTTGCTGCTGCTAATACTTCTTCCCAGGTGCCCGAGAAAAATTGGATTCCCTCTTGTGAAAAGGTAGTGGAAACAATACATCCAAAAAGTAACGAGAAGACTATCGAAGACTTGAACGTTTGAATCATTCTGTTAGAAACTTTAACTAAAAAATACTGATACAAGGAAATACCCTGCTCATTCAATTTACAGAATTTTGAGTAATAGGTTACAAAAAAGAGCGCTATCCTGGATTCCAGGATAGCGCATATAATGTTTTTCTTAAGAGTTACTAGAAGAAGAGCAGACTGCAATTCACTGTAGGTCAGCTCTTACCAATCTTTTTATTCTAAAGAGAAAATGCTCTCATCTATTTCCCCATTGATCTCAATAGTTTCAACTGTTACACTCATCTCCATTCCTTGAGCCTTTAACTTTGCCTCAGAGGGAAATTGAATACCTTCGATGGTAGTATAGGCAGTAAAGATCACTTCCTGTCCTTGAGCGCTGAGTTTAGAGCAGAGCCCTGATTCTACATCGTACCACTTATTTATGGCTATTCCACCGGGAAGAGTATAGGTGATCTTATAAGCCTTTTTTTCCTCTACGTCTTCTATGCCAGCCAGTTCGGTACCAACCTCCAAATCAGAATAGATCAATTCTGGGAACATAGCTTTATCAAACTTTAGGGGTACTACAGCTTCTTCCGGCATTTCCTGGGATCCCATAGGAGTAGACATTGCAGCTTTTTCCTCTGTAAGAATAATCCTAACATCTCCTTGTGGGGTGTTTTGAATAGAACCATACATATTGGGAGCCTTCCAGGCCTCTGTAGTTTTCATTTCCATACCCATCACAGACATTTTACCCTGCTTTTTAAGAGTAGAAATAGACTGAAGCTTCTCCTTACCACCGATAGCCGTAAGGTAGTTTTCTATGACAGTTTCTGCTGTTATATCACTTGGAGCCTCTGCGGTTTCAATTTCTTCTACCTCTTCTGGATACAGAATCAAAGTAACCTGTTTGTCCAAATTGATATAGTCATTTGCAACTCTTTTGAGTTCTTCAACGGTAAGACCATCTATTCGCTCCATTAACTTTTCCTCGGTCATTTGCCCAACCTCTCTTTCGTTGTAATAGATGGACCGAAGTGAATTAAGCCACCATCGGTTTTGTTTGAGATTTTCTTCGAGGTCTCTTTTCTCCTGTTCCTTAACTTTGTCCACGTCTTCCTGGGTAGGCCCATCTGCAAGAACCTTTTCCATTTCAATACGTGTTGCAGCAATTAGGGTATCCACATTATCAGGCGAACAGGAGAAGCTTACATTTAAGGAGTAACCTAAGTAAGGGTATTTAAATGTACTGGCCCTTGCCCGTGTAGAGTATACTCCACTGATTTCCTCACGTAGATTTTCGATAAGTTTTATAGAAAGGGCTTCAGAAAGTATTCTGACTAGGTAACGATCCTTTTCATCTTTCAATTCCCCTGGAATAGTAATTTGAACCTGACTTTTGTTTTCAGTCCCTTTTTTAAATTCCTTGGTTAGGCCTTCGGCAGGTGGGCGGATTCCCACATCCTTGAAAGTCTCTTCACGATCTGTAGCGGGTAGGCTAGCAAGGTAGGTTTCAATGTGTGGCTTGATTGCCTCCACCTCAAAATTTCCTACTAGGAAGAACACAAAGTCATCCATATCTGCAAATCGTTCCTTATATACTTCATAGGCTTCATCTAGGTCAACCTTCGCGATGTCTTCCATAGTAGGGAAGGTGCTAGCCCGAGGGTGATCTTGAGAAAGTACCCTTGTAACCTGATCCTGGAAATAGTAATTGGGATCGGACATCAGATTGGGATAGATTGCCTCAAATTGAGAAATAAGTGCTCCAAAAGCATCTTCATCCTTTCGAGGGGCAGTAGCATACAGGTAAACCAATTGGAATAAGGTTTCCAGGTCTTCTGGAGAGGCGCTTCCGCTAAAACCCTCTTCCAAATCCCCTACATATGCACCCACCTGAACGGTTTTTCCAGCTAATAATTTGGTCAAATCCGTACTGGAAAAAATCCTTACCCCACTTTGCTGAATGATGGGAGAGGTAAATTCGGCAGACATATATAGATCATCTTCTACTAAGGAAACTCCTCCAAAGCTGTAAGCACTTAGCAATACTTCATCATCTTTGAAATCTGTAGGTTTAAGGATAACTCTTATCCCATTGGCTAAGGTAAGCTCAGTAGCTCCTATTTCGGAAAGCTCTTTCTCTCCCGTGATACTTCCCGACGTAGGAATTTCGGCAATGAGAGGCTCAGTAATGACCTTATCTTCATAAGGTTCGACTTCCATAGCATTTACGCTTTCCAATACCGCCATAACTTCGGATTCATCGGGAATCTCCAAGTCCTCCTTTTCGGGTGAATTGATTACGATTACTCTGTTTTTATCACTGATCCATTGAGAGGGGAGGGCATTGATTTCATCAATCGTTATTCCATCCAAATTCTCTTTAACAAACTTAAACTCAAACTCAATCCCAGGTACAGCTTCCTCATCCAAAAAATGGGCAACATACTCTCCAACTAATCCCCTAGATTCCGTTTTTTCTCTTTCCTTGTAGGCGTCTTCGTAACTATTAAATAGTTCTTTCTTAGCTCTTTCAAGCTCACTTGCCTGGAAACCGTGTTCTAGTACTCGCTTATTTTCAACTAACAGCGTCTGGATTCCTTTCAATAGGCCAGTCTCATTCACAAAAGCGCCAGAAGAATAGGAATCTGTTTCCCCAATAAATCCACCATAGGAAGAAAACCCAGCTATAAATGGAGGGTCAGCTTTTTGGGAAAGTTCTTCCAACCGTGACCCCAACATATCATTATAGAGTCTACGGGCAAGAAAAGACCGATAATCTTCTAAGGTCTTGATTCTCTTTCGTGGAAGTTTATTTATAATTTGAACCTGAGTGAAAGGCATTTCCTTATCAGATGCAGCTACGAAGAGAGTTCCGTCGTGATCAGGGATCGTGTTATCCACCTTTTCCCGGATTTTGGTAGGAGCTGGAATTCCAGAAAACTGAGATTTTATTTTAGCTTCCATTTCATCTACATCGATATCTCCTACAACAATTACTGCCATTAGATCGGGACGATACCATTCCTTGTAGAAGCGTCGGATTACATCATATTCAAAGTTATTGATAATAGCAGTATCACCGATTGGAAATCTATCTTTATATCTAGAGCCTTTCAAGATAACCGGAAAGGTCTGCTTTCTCATCCGAGCTTGTGCGCCTCGGCCTGTCCGCCATTCTTCAATTATGACACCTCTTTCCTTATCAATTTCTTCATCTTCAAATGTTGCCTGATGCGCCCAATCTTCCAGAATTTGGAAGCCCTTATCCAAGAGCTCTGGGTTGTCAGTAGGAAGAGGTAGCATGTAGACGGTTTCATCAAAACTAGTGTAGGCATTTAAATCTGAACCAAATTCAACTCCAACTGATTGGAGAAAATCAACAATATCGTTTTTTTCAAAGTTTTTGGTTCCATTAAATAACATATGCTCTGTGAAGTGAGCTAGACCTAATTGATCCTCATCTTCCTGCATCGATCCCGCGTCTACAGCTAGGCGAAGCTCTACTCGGTTTTCGGGCTTCGCATTACGAAGAATATAGTAGGTAAGCCCATTTTCTAGCTTCCCAGTACGTACTTTTTGGTTCAAGGGTATTTCTTGAGAAAGGTCCTGTCCCCAGGCCTTACCCAATAAAAAACAGAAAGCTGTAACAAAAAAAATACCCTTAATAGGGATTAAGCGATTCATAGAAATATTTTTAAGTGAGGTTAGTACAGACGGTTCAACAGCAAAAGGGTCTCCTAATAGCCCTACGCAATGTGACGATGGATTTTTGGGAGAAGTGATGTAAAGACACTCTATAATTGGTAGATATTTAAAAGCTGTCAACCGATTAATCATGAAACAATGCAACTCGCATCACCTTAGTAACGCAAAAACTAGCAATAGGTTGGAAATGAAGGATGGAAAACCATGTAGGAACCTTTGGGAAGATGGTCCAACGTTAAATATCCGGTAACCTGAAGGTTAATCGTCCATGGTTAGCTAGTCGACAGGTAAGGGTAACCTTTGTTTTGAAAAGGCGGTCCGTGGTATTGTAGTCTGTAGTAACCTTTGACCTGAGATCAACGTCCAATTAATTGCTCCTTTCTTCACCCTATTTAGGGGGATTATAGGGGGTGCTGGGCTTGGGATTTCCTCTTTTATCCCCCTGGACCATTTCCAATATTTCTTCTACAAAGGCGCGAGAGTTAGACAGCCTAGGTACTTTGTGTTGACCTCCGAGTTTTCCCCTTCGCTTCATCCAGTTATAAAAGGTGCCTGATGGCAGAGCATGTAGGACGGGTGGACCAAGCGCCAAATCTCCTACCCGTTTTGCTGCATAATCAGAATTGAGGTGCATTAAGGTGCGGTCTAAAACTTCTTGAAAATAGGAGATTGTAGTTGGCGGGGTTTCGAATTCTATTAACCACTCGTGCCCCCCTTTATTCATATGTCCGTGACCTACATCATTGAAATAAATAGGGGCTGCGGTGTAATTGTCTACAATAGCCCCTGTTTCCTCACAGGCTTTTTTTATGGCCCTTTCAGCATTGTTCACCATTAACTCCTCTCCAAATGCATTGATGAAGTGTTTGGTCCTACCGGTTACCTTTATTTTAAAGGGGTATTTTGAGGTGAAAGCAACTGTATCTCCAATCAGGTAGCGCCATAAGCCCCCATTGGTGCTAATCACCATAGCGTAATTTTTACCCACTTCTACCTCCTCTAAGATATGAGTGGGAGGATGCTCATCTTCCAGATGTTCCATTGGAATAAATTCATAGAATATTCCATAGTCCAACATCAAAAGTAGATCTTCCCGAGTGAGGTCATTCTGAATAGCAAAGAAGCCCTCGGAGGCATTATATACCTCTAAATAATTCATATCTGGATGAGGAATCAATTGATCAAAGTGAGCTCTATATGGATCAAAGCTTACCCCTCCATGGACATAAAGCTCTAGATTGGGCCATATTTCTCGAAGATCTCCAGAATGAATGCCGCGCATTTCGAGCAATCGATGAACGAGTAATAAAGTCCAGGTAGGTACCCCAGCCATACAGGTTACATCCACATCCACGACTTCAGAAGCCATGGCTTCTAGCTTTTTATCCCAGTCAGGCATCATGGCTACCTCCTTACTAGGAGTCCGCATTAATTCAAAAAACATGGGGAGATTTTCAACAATTACCGCACTTACATCTCCAAATCGAATAGATTCATTTTTGGGATTAACGCCGAGGCTTCCACCAATTGATAGTGATTTTCCTGCAAAGAGCATACTTTGGGGATTCGCATCAAAATACAATCCCAACATGTCCTGACCCGCTTGAAAGTGACACTCTGACAAGGAGTCTTCAGAAACAGGAATAAATTTACTTTTATCGTTGGTAGTACCAGAAGATTTGGCAAACCAGCTTACTTTTCCGGGCCAAATAACATTTCCCTCTCCGTTGAAGGCTCGATCTATATAAGGATAAAAATCTTCATAAGTACTGATGGGAACGCGTTCTCTGAAAGTATCTACCTGAGAGATATCTCCAAATCCATGCGCCTTACCAAAAGAGGTGGAAGAGGCCTTCTGAACCAAATTTTTGAAATGCAAAAACTGCGTTTCATGCGGGTAGCGCATGAATTGTTCTATTTGATCGATTCGCCTTTTTAAAAACCAACTTGCAATCTTGTGAACGACACGCTTCATCGATTCAACTGAAAGTTTTCCCCTAGATACAGACGCTTTGCCTCGGAGTTTTCGGCTATTTCTTCTGCCGTACCTGAAATCCTGATTTTACCTTCATATAATATATAAGTTCTATCGGTAATATTCAATGTCTCATGTACATTGTGGTCTGTTATCAATACACCAATATTTCTTTTAGCAAGATCCGAAACTAGGTATTGAATATCCTCTACCGCCTTGGGGTCGATCCCTGCAAAAGGTTCATCTAGCAAAATAAATTTAGGATTTACCGCAAGTGCTCTCGCTATTTCGGTACGTCTTCGCTCTCCCCCCGACAGAACCTTTCCCTTACTTTTCCGAACATGTGTGATGCTGAATTCTTCCAAAAGCTGCTCTGTGCGTTCTATCCGCTCATTCTTTTTAAGTTTGGTCCCCATTTCCAAAACGGCAAGTATATTGTCTTCTACCGATAAATTGCGGAAGACAGAAGCTTCTTGGGCGAGGTATCCAATTCCCAATTGACCCCGCTTATACATGGGTAATGGGGTAATATCGCGATCGTCTAAGAAAATATTTCCCGCATTCGGGCGGATTAGGCCCACAATCATGTAAAAGGTAGTAGTTTTTCCTGCCCCATTTGGTCCAAGAAGGCCCACAATTTCCCCTTGGTTTACCTCCAGGGAAACTTCGTTTACTACGGGTCGTTGTTTATATCGCTTGACTAGATTATCTGCTTGGAGCTTCATCTTATGCATAGGGGTTAGGTAATAGGTATGAGGGATAATTGAAATAGGCTGTAATTATTAAGTTTTATCATCTAATAGATTCACTAATTCGTCTACTTACTACTTACTCAGCTAAGGTTTAAAAATACAACAGCCGCGTTGTATAAAAAAAGAGCGGCAAAAATAATTTGCCGCTCTCATATAGTTAAGTAAGCCTAATCTTAATTGGGAGTCTGGGGACTAATCATCGCGCAGCGGAACCCAATGGTATTACTTGCTGAGTCTGCAGGAAAAAAGCGTCTAACTCCTGGAGAGAGATAATATGCGATATCATACCAAGATCCTCCACGATAAACCTTCACGTTGTCAAATTCTCCACTACCCTCTGGTGCATTGGGATCGGGATTAAACAGGAGGGATTTTTCTGGATCGTAGTCATTGTCATCTAGCCAGGAATTAGGCTTGATGGTAGTCTCCCCCTTCTTGCGGAATGGATTTAAATCATCCGTATCCTCATAGGATAATACCCTATAAGTATCCTCACACCATTCTGCAACATTTCCGGACATATTAAAGAGATCAAAATCATTTGCCCAGTAAGAGCCCACAGGTGCGGGTGTCACATACTTATCATTGAGGTGCTTTTGGTTTCCACCAGCCCATCCAGCATAATCCCCTCGGCCTCTTTTAAAGTTTGCCTTCAATTTTCCATTGCGCTTTCTTAGAGACTTTCCTTCCCATGCGTATAGCTGACTTTCCTGGGCACCTCTGGCCGCATATTCCCACTCTGCTTCGGTTGGAAGACGGAACTTATCGGGAAGGTTCACAGCTCCTTTACCCTTCTTTCCTTTTCCTCCCTGGCGGGAAGCATTAACAAATGCCGTTCTCCATTTACAATATTCGTTGGCCTGATGCCAAGTAATTCCCACAACGGGATAGCGGTCAAATGAAGGGTGTTGAAAATACGAATGGACCAAAGGCTCATTAAATGCTAGGTCTCTAGCCCAAAGAAGTGTATCTGGATATAAATCTTCCAGTTGCATGTTGACAATCTCGCTCCCTGGAGAACCATTTTCTACATGGTATAAGAATTCTTTCCAGTTTTCATTGGAAACTTCTTCGGTATCCATGTAAAAGCTTTGGACTGTCTTTCTATGTGTCTGATTATCCTGATTGAATTCAATATCTTTTTCAGATCCTCCTTGAAGGAAGAGGCCCCCTTGGATATACTTCATGCCAGGTACCTTGAGGTACTTGGGGGGCTTCTGAGGCATAAAGCTTTTCTTGTTATACTTTACTCCCGTCTTGTTACTCTTGGATCGGCTAATTTTGCCTTGGTTGCATCCTGAAAAGATAAAGGTGCAAACGGCTAGCGTTGTTAAAACAAGATTTAGGCTTCTGTTCTTCATCGTATTGATTGCTTAAACAAAAATTTTGAGTTATGTCCTGCTCGCAAGCTCCTCTTATCAGTTGAGTTTCTTGCCTTAAAATCAGAAGAAAATTTGCGTAGAAGTTTACCTATAGAAGCTACTCGTTTTTGAATGGTACGACAAAGTTAAGCATTTTTCTTCTTATAGGTATCAAATATCGTGCTAAAATTTTGGACAGGGGAGATCTCTGGCTTTGGGACGCTTACGGGATTGTCTTCTTTCGATTTCAAATACAACTGATACTTCATGGGATCCCCCTGAAACATTTTGGCCGAGGTTAGAAACCGTAAAGTCATACGAATATCCGAAGCGGAAGTTTCCTGTTTTTATTCCCAATAATCCCACGAGTGCATCTTGGTTTCTATACCATACGCCAAATACCATGGGTTCTAGGTTAACATACATTCCTACATTCACTTGGCTAAACTCCCCTTGGCGTTGGTATAAGATGGCTGGAGTAATACTATTGTCTTTTGCGCTGCGATTTCTTCTGCTGACGCCAATGGGTATTTTCACTCCTCCGGTAGCAGTTATTTTCATGGGTAAAGCAGCATCAATACCTGCTGCCAATGGCGTATCATAAAATCGCTCATTGGGTTGTGTAATGTGGTCTACAGTTACCCCGAGGTACGCAGCCTTATTAAAGTAGGCCAGCCCTGCTCCTACATCAGGTCGAATCTGGTTGCTCAAGCCTGCCGCAAATCCTGGTTCTTGAGTAGAAAGGATAAATCCCTCTCGAGCGTCTATCTGATCGGGGAATCGAAGAGAAAAGAAGTCAATACTCGCCTGCTGAAATCCTCCCCTTAAACCAAATCTGAGAATATGGTCATCTGATAATTCTACCTCGTATGCGTAGTTTACCAAGACATTTAATTTTGTGAGATTTCCTTCTCCTGCTACGTCAGAGCTAAACGAAATCCCCAATCCGTTCGTACTACCTAAAAAGAAGACAGGAACGTCATAGGACATAGCGAATTGCTTATAATATCCAGGGATCTGGACCCATTGGGCTCTGTAGTTCATGGCTACCCGGTGTCCAATACCAGATCCAGTGAATGCAGGGTTTAGGAGCACGAGGTTAGAATAGAATTGCGAGTATTGAGGATCTTGCGCCTTTGCAGAATTTGACAAGCCCAAAATCATCATACATATTGCCAGACTGGATACAAAAGTTTTTTTCATGAAAAATTGTGTTATGTTGCGGCCACAAATTGTTGCGAAAATAGGGGGTAATTCCTATTTAAAACAAGGCAATTATTCATCCGAGGAACTATTCGCAATTTTTATGCCTAAATCGTGCAAGATTTTTCAACCCTTTGAATAAAAATTTATCTATAATCATATCAACCTTTGTAAAACTCCAAACTTTTAGCCTTATGAACCGAAAACATCTACCCCTACTTTTATTTTTCCTCATCTGTGCGATATCCGCATCATCACAAGATGTATGGGATTTGAGGAAATGCTTCGAATATGCCAAAGAAACAAACCTCACGCTTCAACAATCTCGCCTAGACCAAGTAACAAGTGGTATCAACCTTAAGGAGGCGCAAGCGTCAAGACATCCTTCCTTAAGATTGAATTCTGGAACCAGTTGGAACTATGGAAGGGCCTTTGATCCATTTACAAACGATCGTGTTGATGTAAATACGAATGGATTCAATGCAGGCGCCAACCTTTCCCTACCGTTATTCAATGGCTTCAATATTATAAATAGTATTGAGCGAGCAAGAATTAATCAACAAATAGCCAGTTTAAATCTGTCAAATGCAGAAAATGTTTTAGGCTTAAATGTTGCTACTTCCTATCTTAATGTATTACTCAATCTTGAAATTCTCGAGCAGCGTGAGACCCAGGTGGCTGCTACAAAGGAACAAAGAGACCGAATGAAAAAATTGGTTGATGCAGGGACAAGAGCCTTAACAGACTACCTAGAGTTGGACGCTCAAATGTCTATTGAAGAAACCAATGTAGTTAACGCACAGAATCAATTGCAAAATGCATATCTTGAGTTGCAACAGTTGATGAACTTAAGTCCTTCTTCAAACTTTCGCATTGAAAAGCCTGATTTGCCAGATGTTGGTTCAGCACTCAATCTAGAAAGTGCCAGTTCTATCTACGAATATGCAGAACAAACTCAACCAGATGTACAGAGTGCAGACCTCGGTATTCAAAGTGCACAAAAAAGCATTGCTATTTCCCGCAGTTTTGGATTTCCCTCCTTGAGTTTCGGCTCTAGTGCCAATACTGGTTACTCCAAACGCATTGGAGATGAGATTGACGAGTTTCAAAATTTGGAAGATAATTTAAACTACTCCCTAAGCTTAGGATTAAACATACCTATATACAGTCAAAGGCAAATTCGTTCAGGAGTTGAAAGAGCAGAGGTCAATCTCCAGCAAGCTGAGATATTAGCCGATCAAACCCGCTTAACTTTGCGTCAAACTATTGAGAGATCCTACTTAGATGTCACGAATACGTTTAATCAATATCAATTGGTAGAACGCCAAATTAGGAGCCAACAGTTGGCTTTTGATAATGCACAAAAACAATTAGACTTGGGTGTAATTAATTCAGTTGATTACCTATTGGCACAAAATAGGTTGCAGCAGTCTATTTTAAGTCAGATTCAGCTCAAATACCAATACCATTTTCGCTCCCAAATTCTCGACTTCTACAAAGGAGAGTCATTGGATTTTGACTAGGTAATCGCGGAATATTTTAAACTATTTATCTAAAAAGGTATCTCTTAGCTACTCATATTAATTTTTTAGATCTTCATCGTACTTTAACTATTACCGTTTATCTACACCCATGGCACGAAGAAAGAAAAACAACAGAACTCTGTATTGGTTCCTAGGAATCGCTGTATTAGGACTTTTGACCATCGTAATATTACGCAGTCAAGGCATTATTGGAAAGGAAAATAAGATCAAGGTCCAAACCGCAGAGTCTGAGGTCCGCTCCATTTTCTCCCGTGTAACAGAATCTGGAACGATACAACCTACCATAGACGTACCCGTAGCTCCAGACGTTTCTGGAGAGGTTGTCTTCTTAGCTGTCAAAGAGGGGATGCGAGTTAAGAAAGGAGACTTGTTGGTAACCATCCGTCCTGATGACTACGAATCCATACTCGAGCAGTCTCAAGCAGGACTGGCTCAGGCAAAGGCTGGGCAATTGCAAGCTCGTGCTTCCTTGGCGCAAGCCAAGGCCAGCCTTCTGCAGGATTCGGTGAATTTTGCGCGCAATATGCAGTTGTTCAAAGACAATGTCATTTCACGCGCGGAAATGGAAAACTTCCAGCTGCAGTATAACATTTCACAGTCACAGTATAATTCGGCAGAATTGGAGGTGCAGGCTGCTTATTATAGGGTCCAAAACTCCCAAGCGTCTGTCAAACAAGCCCGTCAAAACCTAGACCGAACCAATATTTACGCTTCCATGGATGGTACAATTACCGAACTTAATGTGGAAATTGGACAGCGTGTAGTAGGTACTATGCAGATGGCCGGTACGGAGATTTTGAAGATAGCAGACCTTTCAAGTATGGAAGTAGTAGTGGAGGTAAATGAGAATGATATTGTAAATGTGAGCTTGGGGGATTCATCGAGAATTGAAGTAGATGCCTTTCCCGGACAGAATTTTTACGGAAGGGTATCGGAAATTGCCTATTCTGCCCGCGTGGCCGAAATGGGATCTACAGATCAGGTTACCAATTTTGAAGTTACAGTCATTATATCTCCAGATTCCTACTCCAGTATGATCGCTACCAATGACGTCCCAGCAAGGGATGAGAGTCCTTTTCGTCCTGGAATGACCTCCTTGGTAGAAATATTTACAAATTATGTAAACGATGCTGTAGTCGTTCCCATAGCTGCCGTAACCGCAGGGCGTAAAGAACAAAATGATTCTACGCGTGTGCAGGGAGAAGAGGTTGAGCCTCAAGAGGTGGTATTCGTAGTAGAGGAAGGAAAAGTCAAAGAAGTCCCCGTTGAGCTAGGAATAAGTGATGACAACTTTATTGAAGTAAAGGACGGTGTTCAAAATGGGGCGACTATCGTAACAGGACCCTATAGTTTGCTTTCCAAGCGATTGAAAGAAGGGGACGAAGTAGAGGAAAGCAAGGAAAACAAAAAATCTCGGAAGCAAAACACCTAAAAACTCACTACCTTTGCCATGATGGCAAAAGGAAGAAGATCGAGCGGAGAGGAAACTGCTCCAGAAGACAAAAAGCGCATAACCAAAAAAGGCCTCAAGCATATTTGGGGCATTTTTTCATTTGTTTTACCCTATAAGTGGACATTCCTCCTGGGGATGGTTTTCCTGCTCTTATCCACTGGAGCGACTCTCACCTTTCCCTATTTCTTGGGAGAACTCATTGACTCGGCAAGCCCTCCATCTTTGCTAGAGCAGGAAGTTCGGGTGCTGCAAAATGAGTTGAATTCAGGTAAAGCCCCTGGGAGGGAGGAACTAGACAGACTTAAGTCGTTTAAAGCGGAAGATGACCTAAATTGGCAAGCCAAAATCCAGGGACTGGAAAACAAGCTTGAGGAGGGAGATGCCCTCTCTCGGACAGACCTAGAAGCCCTTCTCGTCAGTAAAGAAAGTAGGCAGACTGAGGCTGTGGATAGTTTCTTAAATTCATCGGATATTAATCAGGTTGCCCTAGCCTTGGTAGTTGTGTTAGCCTTACAAGGGCTATTTTCTTTTTTGCGTATATATCTTTTTGCCCAGGTAAGTGAGCGAGGAATGGCTGATATTCGAAGTTCTTTGTATCAAAAAATCATCACTCTACCGATGGAGTTTTTTGAGCAAAAGAGAGTAGGGGAACTTACCAGTAGGATATCTTCTGATGTCACACAACTGCAAGACATGTTGTCCTACACCCTTGCAGAATTTCTACGGCAGATCCTTACCTTGCTGATTGGAATTGTGCTAATTAGTTGGGTTTCCAGTAAACTCACCTTGTTTATGCTAGCTTCCTTTCCCTTACTGGTAATTGCTGCAATGATTTTTGGAAGATTTATTCGAAAACTTTCGAAAAAGGCGCAGGATGAACTTGCAACTTCTAACACCCTAGTCGAAGAAAGTTTTCAAGCTATACGAGTGGTAAAGGCTTTCACCAATGAATGGAAAGAGTCCATTGCTTATAGGAAATCGTTGAAGGCAGTGGTAAAAACGGCATTGAAAGCAGCTACTTATCGGGGATTTTTTGTTTCATTTATTTTTATCGCCTTGTTTGGAGGGATCATCTTGGTGATATGGCGCGGGGCCCAAATGATTCAAACAGGGGAAATTGAAACGGGACAGTTGTTGTCCTTTTTGATCTATACAGCCTTTATCGGGGGCTCCGTTGCCGGAATGGGAAATCTTTACGGACAAATTCAGAAAACTGTAGGTGCTTCGGAAAGGATCTTAGAAATTTTGGGGAGAGAGCCTGAGTTTGTTCTCCAAAAACCCCAAGAAGTTCCCACATTACAAGGCGCCATTTCGTTCGAGAATGTCTCTTTTGCATATCCTTCACGTCCAGAGATTTCTATTCTAGAGAACTTTACCCTTCATATTCAACCAGGGGAAAAGATTGCCTTAGTAGGGCAAAGTGGGGCTGGAAAGTCAACCATTACTCGGCTACTTTTGCGATTTTACGACATCGCAGAGGGTACCTTATGGATTGATGGGAAATCCATTAATAGCTTTTCGCTTCCTGTGCTACGAGGAAATATAGGGATCGTCCCACAGGAAGTAATTCTCTTTGGAGGAACTATTCGGGAGAATATTGCCTATGGAAAACCCGATGCGACAGATGAGGAAGTGAGACAGGCAGCGCAACGTGCATATGCCTGGGAATTCATTCAAGAATTTCCTGAGGGCTGGGATACCATTGTGGGAGAGAGGGGAATCCAGTTATCGGGGGGTCAGCGCCAACGAGTGGCTATTGCACGGGCCTTACTCAAAGACCCAGCCATATTGATATTGGATGAAGCTACGAGTTCCTTGGATGCTGAATCTGAGCGATTCGTCCAATCTGCCCTGGACGAACTCATGCAGAATCGTACGACCCTAGTCATTGCGCATCGCTTGTCTACTATTAGGAAGGTCGATACTATATGCGTAATTGAAAATGGAAAGATTGTAGAAATGGGATCTCATATGGATCTTACACAGCAGGAGGATGGAGCATACAAACACTTACTGAAACTCCAGTTAGAATAAGAGATCAAAGCGTGTTAATACGTTATATATAAGTTTCTTCTCGAGCCACTTTGCCGTTATGTCGTTAATTGATATTACCCGAACACTGAACCCTACCATTGCTACTTGGGAAGGGGATACACCTTTTGAACTCAAGCGAATACTAGCCTTAAATGATGGGGAGAGTATCAACCTTACCACCTTAGTGATGAGTGTCCATACGGGTACTCATATGGATGCTCCTTACCATTTTGATGAAAATGGACTTAAGGTTGAAGAGATGGACTTACTACCCTATTGGGGTACTGCACAAGTTGTATATATCCCTAAGAAAGAAGGCCCCTTACTACCAGAAGACTTCCGACATCTGGATTTGACGCTAGCTCCTAGGATCTTAATAAAAAGTGCTTCAAGCGGTAGAGATCCGCAGGTTTTTTACTCAGATTATGTATATCCCCACCCCCTGCTGGCCTCCTTTCTTGCTGAGAAAGGGATTGTTCTTTTCGGATCGGATGCACCTTCTATGGACCATGTAAAGAGTAAAACACTAGAGGGACACCATGCGTTGCATGCTCAGCATATTTCTATCTTGGAGGGCTTGGAGTTGGCAGGAGTAGCAGAGGGAATGTATGAGTTGTCAGCACTTCCCTTAAAAATCCAAGGGGGAGATGGCTCCCCCGTTCGGGCGGTTTTGAGAGAGTTGTAAGGCATTAGCCCATACACGTCTTTATTACTCTTTCAAGAATAGAAAAATATCGTTGGAGGTAGAAGAGGGGGCTAGGTTAGGGAGGTATCCCTTTTGTATATAAACTATCGAACATCCTAACTACTTGACATGTCGATTCGTAGCTTTTTACTGGGAATGAATGTGAATAACCCCAATAGCTTATACACTTATAGGCCGTTCATAGGGCTCCTTCTACTTATTTGTCTTTCCTGCACTTCTCCTGTTTCTGAGGCAGATAAGGTTTTGGCGGACTCAGCCGAGGTAGATATGTGGATAAAAGGAGGACAGGTAATTGATGGAACAGGGCAGGCAAGTAAACAGGCTGAGGTATTAACTCGAGGAGAGAGAATAATCTTTGTGGGGAAATTGGGGAAAATTGCCCCTCAGGCAAAACAAATAATTGAAGCCGAGGGAATGGTTGTTACCCCTGGGTTCATAGACCCCCATGCACATGGGCGCCCCCTTGAAGATGCTTCCTTTCCAAATTTTTTGGCTCAAGGGGTTACAACTATTTTTCTAGGGCAAGATGGCAGCAGTCCTAAAGTTTCCGAATTACCTACTTGGAGGGAGCAATTAGCGCATTCAGGCTCTGGGCCCAATATTGGACTATTTATCGGACATGGAACTTTGCGCCATGAAAGTGGTGTCGGATTTAAAAAAGATCCTGATCTAGGGGCACTGCAGAATATGTATGAATTACTAGAGCAAGCACTAGATTTTGGTGTTTGGGGAATGAGTACAGGGTTGGAATATACTCCTGGCATGTATGCTGGAGAGGAAGAGTTACAGGCACTTGCTCAGATTTTGGGAAAAAAGGACAAAATGATAATGAGTCATATTCGGAATGAAGATGATGACCAGCTGGACAAATCTTTAGAAGAGTTAATAAGTCAAGGGAAATTCTGCAGGGTACATGTCTCCCATATGAAATCAGTGTACGGGAAGGGAAAAGAACGTGGAAGACAATTATTGTCTGTACTTGCTAGGGCAAGGGAAGAGGGGGGTACCATAACTGCCGATGTATATCCATATACAGCTAGTTATACCACGCTAGGGATCGTTTTTCCGGAATGGGCCCGCCCACCCAATGAATTTGCAAGGGTTTTACGCAGTCGGAGACAAGAATTAGGGGACTACCTACGAATGCGAGTTACAAAGCGAAACGGACCAGCAGCCACCCTAATTTCAAGTGGTACCTACTCAGGTAGAACCCTAGAACAAGTTGCTACCGAAAAGGGAATGCCTTTCGAAAAGGTACTTATGGAAGAATTTGGACCCACAGGTACTTCTGCTGCATACTTTGTAATGAATGAGGAGTTACAAGAAACGCTTCTAAAGGATTCTCTCGTCATGGTGTCTTCGGATGGCAGCCCGACCATGCAGCACCCTCGAGGATATGGGAGCTTTGCAAAAATTATCGAAAGCTTCGTAATACAGAATCAGGTATTTAGCCTAGAAGAGGGTATTCGGAAAATGACCTCCTTACCCGCTCAAACAATTGGAATAGTAGATCGAGGAACACTTCAAGCGGGAATGAAGGCAGATATTTTGGTATTTAACCCCCAGTTCATTCATACGCCAGCTACATTTGAAAGCCCTCACCAACTGGCAGTAGGAATGGATCACGTTATTATAAATGGAAAATGGGTCGAATCTAAAGAGCTAGATCGTTATGGTAAGCTACTACTTTCTCCAAATTAGGGAATAAAAGAAAATTCTGGCCATTTAAGGGAGCCTTATCGGAAAATCAAATTTGGAATTCCTTTTAAATCCACCCGTTTCGGATGGCGATAGCCACAGCCTGTGCTGTATTTCTACAGCCCAATTTAGAGCGAATATTATTGCGATGCGTATGTATGGTATGAACGGATAGGTGCAGTTTTTTGCTGATATCTTGATCATTATCCCCTTCAGCGAATAACCTCAATACTTCTTTTTCCCGCTGAGATAGAGGAGAAGGAAGGCCAGGCTTAGAAAATGCTTCATCTTCCGGACTCAAACCGAGGTAGTGAGGTTCTTCATTCAGGCTCATAAAGGATATGGTCTTTGAGAGCGGTAAGCTCAGGTGGGTAATATCTGAATGGACGACCAGTGTATTTAGAATGGTGTCACGATCATCAATACCCAATACAAAAGACTGATGGAGAAGTTGCTTCTCAACTTTATGGGCATCCTTTATACGAAAGCAGTAGCTAACTTTGTACTTAGGGATAAGGGGTTTTGGAAGATAATTGAAGAAAAAGTTTCCTGCTTTCTTTTCACATTTGGCTAGGTGCTCAATATCCTCTTCAATAATACGCTCTGTAAAAGACCTGATGTTGACTTTCTCAGGTTCATACCCCAATACCTCTTTTACCTTGCGATTGACATAAACAAAATCATGTTGGAGAAAGTCAAATACAAAGAAGTAAAAGGGACCTGGGCAGAATATATTTCCCATTAGTTCATAGAGCTCTTCTTCACTGATTCTGGACTTATCTTTATCCTTCCACTGAGGGGAATGATTTCTCCAAACCTTTTTTAGCTGATTTTCAGGGGTTTCCTTTCTAGCCACGATGGAAAGTAATTATTAGGTCGTTTAAATAAAGCTCCAAATATAAATGATGAAATGTATTGATGCCAAAAAAAATAGATAAATGGAAATACTGAGAATAATTTTTATTCCTTTATTCGAATTTTCTCCTTGAATAGAAAACCAATTTGTTCAATAAAAATAGCTGGGTTTTGGTGTGGAATGTCCTGCACATAGCAAATGAAGTCTTGCGATCCTAAGGAGATATCGAAGGGCTTATTGGTGCCGTATACATAAATGTATTGCTCGAAAGATTCTATGAAGGGGGTCCATAGTTGTTGGAAACTGTCTGTATCTTCAAAAAGGGGGTAAATAAAACCTTTGAGGGTTTGTATCCATTGATCTTCTGTAGACTTTTCAAGGGGGTGAAACAGTTCTAATTGAAATTTTGTGTGGTGCCTCATACATCCATCCTGTGTAATTATGGCTAAGCGACTACTGTCCAGGAGCATAATCTCCATTCTCTGATCAGGATCCCACTCATATTCTTCTACCTTTGCAAGGTTTGTATTAACTACTGGCTTGATAGCCGTAAGGTCCAGCCTGCAATTGCTTTGCCCAAGCACTTCTACAGAGCAGACTATGGCCCAAAAAGTCAGGATTAGGAAATTGGCGCAATGATTCATAAGTATATGGAATTTTCTATCCCATATACCTCCAACGAAAGAAAAAAAGAATCGTTGTATTTCCTTTAAGGCTGTACCCCCAATTTTCTCCAACCTTTGTACAGGAGTTCCAGGTCTAGGGTAGGAGAATAGTTTTTGGCATAGTAGAGATTTGTGGTAGAGGTTTTTATTGCCATTTCAGTAGAAATTCGATGTGAAAGATTGAGCCACCCTGGCTTAATAGGAGGTAAATTTGGAAGGCTTGGTGTAAGGTAGCCTACCAAGTGATGAGACCCCTTTAGTACAGAAATCAGGGCTTTCCAAGCAAGTTTAGGACGCAGGTACCCAAAGCTCATAATGGGGAATAGTAAAATCATCAACAAGGCTACTATCACCTCCACGATTCGCTTTCTTAACCGAATTGAAGAGCGGAAAAGAGGAGATGAAAAGCTACCAGTCAAAGGAGAAGCGAATATTTGTTTGGGACCTATAACGGCTGGAAAGGCATGTGGAAGGGTTTTAAATTGGATACCCTTGGGTCCCCAAGTTGCCATAGTGTCTAATAGCCAACTATAGGAAAGGTCCTGGAGGCAAAAGATCCACTCTTCTGATTTGTACATGTTGCTGAGTTGGCCCATGTATTTTACCGAACCCAATTCTCTCTTGAATAAGGGATGATCTTCTGAGAGAGGGCCTATTGAGGAAATTACCCCAAGAATATCCGATGGATAATTTAGCTCCTGGTGTAGGACTTTCCAGGCCTGTTCCAGGTGCTTGGGGTGGCCAATTAAGATGCTTTTTTTTGTTTTGGGCAAGTCAAAGAAGAAATTTCCCTGGTTCTTCCAATGGAGGAACCCACGAATTGCCAAGGCAAATATCGCGGTAAATACGGCCGAAAGTCCTACAATGGCCCTGGAAAAATTTAAAATGATTGGGAATAAATAGGTCGTAGTTGCAATACAAATGAAAGCCCAAAAAGGTCCAATGAAGAGGGGTTTGATTCGATAGGGCTTCTGATAAGCACCACTGATTGCGAGGAAGCTAACAAAAACCACAGCGTACACAGGCAGATAGACTGCTTCAAATATCCACGGGTAGGCCCCCCCTTGACCTTCGATGTATTTGACGTAGTGTTCCCAATAAGCTTGTACCCCATACAGGATCGCAAAAATCAGACCTCCTTCAAATACGGGAAATCCTAATTTATCTACTCCTCGCTTGAGAATGGCTAGTACTGCCCGCAAATAAACTGCGATGCGTATAGAGAGCGAAAACCCCTTCCGCAATTTCCCTTTAAAGTGCTTATCCGCAAAAATCAGCATAGCCTGATAGAATATTTTCACATAATTCAGGCTACCTTTTTTGGTACTCTCACCCTTATAGTGTAAGATTTTCGTATCCGCCAGGTAGTAATTTTGATATCCTCCCAACAGAAAACGATAGGATAGGTCTATATCCTCCCCGTACATAAAATAGGATTCGTCAAGGTATCCAATTTTGTCCAGGGCCTGTTTGTTCATAAACATAAATGCTCCAGAAAGGATCTCTATGGGATGATTTTGTTCCTTATTCAGATAGGTAAGGTGATATTTACCGAAGGTTTCGTTATTGGGAAATAAGGCCGAGAGACCAAAAATTTTGTAAAAGGATACCCAAGGGGTAGGGAGAGATCGCTTGGATTCGGGAAGAAATTTCCCTTCTCCATCTTGCATATAGACTCCCAAAGCTCCTGCATGAGGAGTAGCGTTCATGAAATTGAGGCAGATTTGAAAGGTATTTTCTTGGACCAGGGTATCGGGATTGAGGAGCAATACATATTTTCCCCTCGCTAATTTGATCGCTTGGTTATTGGCTTTGGAAAATCCGGGATTGTCTGTATTGGTAATGAGATGAATATTGGATTCAAAGGAATCTTGGAGCATGGTTAGACTTTCGTCCTGAGAGTTGTTGTCAACTACAAATACTTCGCCTTCAATTCCTTCAAGTGCATTGAATACAGACTCTAAGCACTGGGCCAGATAAGGAGCCACATTGTAATTTACAATGATTATAGAAAGCTCTATGGAAGTATCCTGAGGGTCTAGGGGAGCCAATTCAGCGAAAAGTCAGTTAATGATTGAAAAACGCATCTTCCTGTTTTGGTATGTTCTAAGTTCCTATTCATCCGGAATACTTAATAAGGTTCTGTTCATGAGGGACCTAGCCAGTGTTACTTCATCAGTAAATTCCAGATCACAACCTACAGGAATTCCTCGGGCAATACTAGATACTTTTACATGGAGAGGTTTTAATCTTTTGGAAATGTAAAAAGCAGTCGTGTCTCCTTCAATATTTGCACCGAAAGCAAAAATAATTTCCTCTATTCCTTCTTTTTGGATTCTGCTCACTAAGGAATCTACATGAAGGAGCGAAGGGCCAATACCTTGAAGTGGATTGATAAGTCCTCCAAGCACGTGGTACAGTCCATCGAACTGATGGGTATTCTCTATGGCAATGACATCCTTCATATCCTCAACTACACATAGGACATTCATGCGTCTTCGGGGGTTCTTACATATTCTGCAAATCTCTTCGTCTGAGATATTGTGGCATTTCTTACAGTATTTGACGTGCTTTCGCATATCCATAATGGACTGTCCAAGTCTTTCCGCGTCATCTTCAGATTGTTTGAGAATGTGCAAAGCCAATCGAAGAGCCGTTTTTCTTCCGATTCCGGGTAAGCTTGCCAACTCCTTAACGGTTGCCTCAATGGTTTTGGTAGGATATTCCATAGGTACTTAAGAACGTCTGCTATCAAAAATAGGGAAAATTTGAATGGGAAGGAATAGCTATAGAAAAGTACATTAGCTCAATCGCTTGTCAGCGTATCGAGGGAAAAAACATAAAATTTTAAAGTAAAACTCCCTATATAATCACAAACGAATAGAGGGGGGGAAGGTTGGGAAATCTCTGAAAAGAGGGCGGTGCATGGTTAGAGCTATGCTTAGCTGTTTGACTGCACCACCCCATCATCTTCCCTATTTATCAGTGAGTGTCGGTGTAAATTTTGTGAATCGTTTGATAATTTCCAAATAATAATGATTTTATTTGAAAAATTGTTCGAAAGTGAACTGATCTTTTGCGCGTAATTCAGAACTCGAAGGGAATAAATGCAAAAACTTAGAAACGTGATAACCCTACATTTCGATAATTTGGTCCCTGTCAGGCCCTACAGAAAGAAAGGACATCGGCGTGTGAAGGGCTTGTTCCAGATAGTACACATAGGACTTCAAGTTCTCTGGTAATTCCATGGATTGGCTCATTTGAGTTATATCAGTATTCCAGCCAGGAAGACTTTTGTACATAGGACTAAAGGAACTCTTTTCTAAGTCATATGGGATTTCCATTGTGGGTCCTTCGCCTGAAGTATAGGCTGTGCATACTTGGATGGACTCGAGGTCAGAGAGTACATCTGCCTTGGTCATGATAAGATCCGTGATACTATTGAGTCGGGTAGCAAAGTGAAGTAGAGGCAAATCCAACCACCCACATCTTCTCGGTCTACCTGTGGTAGCACCAAATTCTCCTCCTGCTTGACGAAGATTTTCTCCCATCTCTCCTGTCAATTCAGTGGGAAATGGCCCACTTCCTACCCTGGTACAGTATGCCTTGAAGATGCCATATACTCTATTAACACTAGAAGGAGGTATACCTAATCCCATACAAGCTCCAGAGGCAGTCGTATTTGAACTAGTCACATAAGGATAGCTCCCAAATTCTATGTCTAAAAGAGTTCCCTGTGCTCCTTCTGCAAGGATTTTTTTATTCTCACGGATCTTTTGGTACAGGAAGCTTTCTGTATTTTTGATTTGGAGGCTACGAATAAATTCAATCGCTGCTAGGAAAGCGTCTTCGTCTAGGTTGAGATCGTAATCTACGTCGTAAAGTTTGTGGAGGATATGCGTGTGCTTTTCTTTGAGCAGTTGGTATTTCATCAAAAAATCCCCGCTGAGAATATCCCCTATTCGCAAACCATTCCTTCCGGTTTTATCCATGTAGGTAGGGCCAATTCCCCGTAGGGTAGACCCAATCTTTTGATCCCCTTTGGCTTCTTCAGAGGCTCGATCCAATAGCTTATGGGTAGGAAGTATGAGATGGGCTCTGTCAGAAATGATAAGGTTAGAACGTACCTCAATACCTGTTTTTTCCAGTTCCTCAATTTCCTTTCTAAGGGTAATGGGATCAATTACCACACCGTTTCCAATTAAGCAGGTAATATTAGGGTGGAATATTCCAGAGGGAATGAGGTGTAGGACAGATTTCTGATCGTTAAAAACAATGGTGTGCCCTGCATTTGGCCCTCCCTGAAATCGGGCAACTATATCATATTGTGGGGTGAAAACGTCAACGATTTTCCCCTTCCCTTCATCTCCCCATTGTAAGCCGAGAAGTATATCGACAGCCATATCTTAGTAAATATCCAAATTCCACATTATTTTTTGAAAGGCGGCAATATAGGATAAATTCAAAGAAAATGATACCATGTAAGTAAGAATTCCCTTAGCGAATTTTTAGCCAAGAAGAGATACCTTCTTCGTCTTTTAATTGTGATGCTGCAGTTCTAGCATCTTTTACGGAGTGAAAAGTTCCCATTCCAATACGTATGACTCCTTCTTCTTTGGGTAATAAAAAGGCAACAATCCCTCTACTGGAAAGTTTCCCCAGAAATTTTTCTGCATTGGCTCTTTCTGAGAAACTACCTAAGATCAAATGAATGAGTGTATCCCTTGGTATGTCTTGAGAGTTCCTTGCTTGATACATAGTAGAAGTAGATCGTTGAGTCTCTAAGACTACGCTCCTTGAGGCTACCGCTTGTAAGGAGGGAGAGAGTGTACTCGAGGATTCTTCGGTTCTTTTATAGGGTTGCGAGGACCTTTGTCCAAGATCCAGATAGACCGAGATATTTCGTTGCTGATTAGAAGCTACCCAAAGTTGGGAAGATTCGGGATCAAAAGATAGGTCAACTGGATTAAACGGGGTATGTACTGTATCAATGATTTGCATATCAGCGGTTCTTACCTTACCAACAGTGTGGGAGAGGTAGTTTGCTACGTATAAGTAGGACCCGTCAGGAGTGAGTTCTAAGGACCTGGGGGATCTCCCTGAAGAAATTTTCTTATCTAGGATGAGCGTATCCTGGTCGAAGATATATTTTCCTAAGGCTCCTGACCCGGCTAATGACACATAAACAAATTTTCCATTTGGGCTTACCTGGACAAACATGGGGTTTTCATTCTTTCCAAGCGATACTTGCTTAACCTCAAAGTTCTTGAGGTCAATGATAGCCATCTGGGAAGATTCTGTTAAAGTTGCGAAGAGGTACCGAGATTGACTATCCGTCGAAAGCCCTAGAGGATATTTACCTAAGGGGATTACCTGGATTAGTTTATGGGTATTGGCGTCAATAATATGAAGATCTTTGCTACAACTATTGGCTGCAATGATGAATCTGTAGTCTGGGGTAGCGATAAGGTTTACCGGATATTTTCCAGTTGTAATTGTAGCTTCTACCCTAGCGTTTTGGGTGTTGAGTTTAAAAATGTATCCCGGAGGACTCTTATAAGCACTTTCACAATTTCCTTCGGTAGGAATTAATGAGGTCGTACTCAAGGAAGGATAGGTCGATACCCATGCATATTTTCCAAAGTGTGAGAAACAAGCAGTGATGGGAATCAATTTCCCAAAATCATCCTCCTTTTGTGGGATTTGGTTGAGCAATGAATTATCAAAAAAGGAGATCTCTTCAAACTTGTTGTTGAAAATAGAAAGAGAATGATCATGCCGGGGGTTAGATATCAGGAATTCTCCTAAACTGGAGTTATGGATAGATCTGGGACCTATATTCCCTTCGATTGTCTGGATTTTTACAAGACTGTCCTCTTTCTGAAAACTCCACGCAGGTACAATATCTACAAATAACCAGATGCTAACAAGCAACCAAATCTTTGAAATACATATAGATAGGGGGTAGACCTCATTCATAGAAAATTTGAAAAATAATGAATCCTATAATGGCTGGGCTTTTATGACTTTCGAAAATATTTTTTCAAAAATTATACCAAAAATCCCAAATTTATCGAATTCTTTCCTGGCTATGAATTTAATACCTCATGGAAAATGAATCCCTTACCCTTGAGAAGGTAGTATGGCCACTATGTATATTTTCTCTCCCTGAGATGACCAACCCCTTGAATAAATGCGGAGGCTAGTGTATCCTACTTTTCTAAGATGCTGAATGCCTCGAGCCATTGCGCTCTTACCATAAAACTTTTTGAAAGTTATTTCTGATCTTGCTTCTTTCCTTTGAGGGCGCGATTGAATATACCTGGAGGCATGAGAAGGGGGCACTGATAGTCTACTAGACCGGAAGGTAGAGGAAATCCTAGCGTTTTTAGATGGGATAGTAGCTACCTGATTTTCATACCAGGATTTTGCTTCAAGGGGATAATTTACTGACCTTTTGTGAGGAAAAACGTTTTCTCTTTCCCCAAAACCGTCATCAACCCTCTTATGGAAGTCATTAGAGACCGAAGGAAGAATCCTTCTCTCGACGGGCGAAGAACTATTTTTCTCCTGATTCCAACTTGAAGTTGCGAAATGAGGCGTTTGCTGATCAAAGGAAGCGGCAGAGGTATGGTCAGTCAACAAATTTATCAGTTGAGCAGATGACAGGGGACTCTGTATAGAGACTAATACATCGCCTTCGGGCGTAAATATTACCAAAGAACCTGCATATTCAATGCCTAACTCTTGAGAGAGTTGATTCCCTTCCATTGTAAGGAGATTTTTCTTAGTAATAAGGAAATTTGATTGTAAGAAAGATATTAATTGAGGATCCTGAAATGGACCGTCCTCCCAGTATTGACAGTTCGAACAATCGTTTTGATAGAAATAAAGGAGAAAGGGCTTTCCTGAAAAGTCGGCTTCTGCCTGTATCCGGGAAAAAGGCCCTTCAAAGAAAGGGAGGGTGTTTGGGGTTGCAAAGGAGAGAAAGGAATAAAAGCAAAGTGATAAACTTATCAATATTCGCATGTAAGGCCTTTTCTTCTGTTGCAAGCGCACCTATTTAGTACGCAAGTCAATTAATACAAATATAGCAAAATAATATTTATATAAAAATGCGAAAATAAATAAATACATTTATCAGTAATAATATTAATGCTCTTAATTCCTGTTTTTGAATGAAAAGCTTCTTTTTGTTCCTCTATGGTTCCTTATGGTAATTTCCTGATATTCAGTCTCCCAATTACTGCGATGAATCGTGATTTAGGTATGTTTCACTAGTCCTGAATTCGAACTAATTGTTTTGGGAAATGGTAAAAAATAAGCGAGAGGTATTCAATCAATACCTCTCGCTTAAAATGTAAAAGGGGCGACTACAGACCTAGCCTAACGTAATTCAGGGTACATCCTAGGAATGGTAATCAGTTCTACCTGTCTTCCATCTATGTATCTCACAGATTCCCCATCAAAGAATGCTTCCTCTTCCAGCATGATACGGATATCTTTGTTCCACTCTTCAAGAGAAATAGTTGCATTAAGCTCAATTGAATAGGCGGTATTGGGATAGAGGGGATAGTCGCCTTTGACGGGTACCCCTCCCTGTTGATCCCATAAGCCTATAGTGGGACCGGCTCCATGTCCATGAAAACCAATGGGATGGGTGTAGATGCTGGGGGTAATGCCTTCTACTAGGGCGTTTTTGCGGGCTTCAGCCAAAATTTCGTTCCCAGTCCTTCCAGTCTTGAAGGCATCTGTAAGTATATCCTGGAGGCGATTACCGGTCGCAAAAGCCTCTTGGAGGTATAAGGGAGCTTCTCTTTCACCTGGCTTGAGTACGTAGGCATGCCATTGTGTGTCTGTATTGAGTCGCAAATAGGTAATTCCAAAGTCTACATGGAGTAAGTCTCCAGGTAGGATTATATTTTTTTCGGGTCTTTGAGAGAAAGATCGCTGGGATTCACTATCCTCAGGATCTGCTCGTTGGACTGCAACAGAAGGGTGAAACCAAGCCTGCAGCTTGAGTTCGCGGATTCGCTCCCTATACCACCATATTACATCATCTGTAGTGGTTATTCCCGGTTGAATAACCTGCTCAGAAAATCCTTCAGCGATGATTTCATGCGCAATTCTACATATTTGCTGGTACACCTGCATTTCCTGTTCGGTCCGGGTCTCAAGCCAGCCGATAGAAAGCTTTTCCCCGCTAATTACCTTATCGTGGAGTCCTTCTGGAAGTACTCCCATAAATGCCTGATATTCTGTGCTGGTGAGTCCATCTGCTGTGGCAAAGAAGTCTGAGCGATTTATAGCGATTTGTCTAGGATTTCGAGATTCTATGATTTCCCTCAGGGCGGCCCACTGGTCGGGTTGGCTTTCTTTGTCCCAAGCTTTCTGAAAGCTTTTCCCTACATCGTACCGGGCAATGGCCAGGGTTTCTAGTGGCTTGTCGCTTCCTGGATCAAAGATAACCAGAATGGTTCTTCTGCGGGCAGAGAGCCAAGTAGCAGGAAGCATGGTTTTTACGACAGGATCTTCATTGTATTCTCGAGCAATAAGAATCCACATGTCTACTCCTTCTCGTCTCATCAATTGAGGAAGAACGGTTTGTATTCGATCTTCGATCCATCTGTCTATTACTGTTGCGCGCTCGCGCATCGGTAGGATATGACTCACTTGTGCTGGGCATATACTTAGGAGACTTATAAAGAAAAGAAGGAGTGTGGCTAATTTTTTCATTAGGTAGTAGATTGGGATGAATGTTTAGATTTCAAGGTATCCAACGTACTTAGCTTTACCGCTTCGCCGAATATAACAATTCCTGAATTGAATACTGCCAGTCCAAAGGTTCCGAGAGCTACCCATTGCCAGGTAGGGAGTGCTGCACCTTTCCAAAGGGTAGCCTCCGCTGCTAGGCTAAACCCCGCGCCAATTAAGACCAGACCCAAAGGGGCCATCCATTTCCATTTTTTGTTCATAAGGGACGGATCTTAGGTGATAGGAAATAGGGGAGAGGAGAATATAAGAGTAGCAAATATACGCTAGGCTCCCATTTTACGAAGTCCTATTCTATTTCCTGGTTGAAGAATACTTTATAATAGTGTAAGCCACGCATTTCATCAAACCCTCGCTCCATAAAATCTGCTGCTTGCTCAGCGTCCTTAGTTTTGAGGTGGATCTCGATCTGGGTATCGAGTTTGAGGATACTTTTAAAGTCCTTTTTCTTTCTCCTAACCGCATACTTTGAAATAGCAAATCCCTCTTCTGAGTTTAACCCTTGTTCTGATTCGTAATCTTGGCGGTAGGTATTGAATTTCTCAATATATTCCGGCCTTCCTAATACTTCCTGGTTGAATGCGCCTAGATCAAACGCTTTATTTTGAGAAAAGTAGTTTATGGATTTATTCATAAAAACTACTTGCTCTTTTTTATCCTCCTCTTGGGCAAATACTTCATCACAAAATTCCCGAGTCATTTCCAAGAAGCTTTCTGTATGGTAGGCATTGTCTTGGATTCGCACAACATTGAGAAAGTCCTCAGTCCAGTATCTGGTTTCTTCACTGTCTTTGTTGATCAATAGCAGGCTATATCCATCTTCTTCAAACTGGTTAAAGATCAGACAGCCCTTGTCAAGTTTCTTGAGGTTGATTCCCTGCTCTGGAACGAGTTGAAGTTCGTTAGAAGGATCTTCAACCAACCTCAAGAAGAGGTCTTTGGTTTCCGTTTTGAAGATTCCTATTGCATCGGTCTCTCTCCCCTCGTATTCACAGTCCCTGAAATAGGCAACGTACAGTTCTCCTCCATGGATTTGAGGATGAATGGAAACTTCATACAGGTGCTTCAGCATGTTAATAGATTCTTCCAGTAGAGAACCTGTCCCAATGGCCTGGAATATCCGTTGGCAATAGGTGTATACCTCATTGAGGGTGAGGTCTGTTGGGTGAGTGAATTTAAAAAGCTCCTCATTTTTGAAAGGGCGAAGAAAAAAATCGCGTAGGATAACTTGAAGTTGTTCATCCATAGGATAGAGGGCCTCTGCAGCTGTATATCCTTCATCATGGACCTTATTACCGACCTTGTGTAGAGCGACGGCCTTCAATTGAGCTTCATTGAGTTGGATCATAAAACACCAGTAATTTTTCTACAAACTTAATAGATGAATAACTTTCTGTAAGCCTCTTGGTAAAAATATTCTTATTAGCTCCTGAAATTCTTGGATTCATTCCACTAAAATCTAGGACTACTCCTTCTTATGTAATTATGACAGAGGAAAAAGCGTATTTGAATACAGGAAAAAGTAGTTTTACCCCTTCCTACTATGAAATAACTATCTAAAGAAGTTGAATAATGAAAACAAATGTAGCTTTTATTTTCACCATGATTATGGTAATGACTTTTTCAGGAATCGCGCAAAATCGAGAGCGAAGAATGGTGAGTGGATTTGACGAGGTAGCCGTTTGGGGAAATATTGTCCTCCACTTGATCCCTGATGGAAAAGAGACCCTTTCTTTAGCTTCTAGAAGAGAAAATACGCGAAATATACTTACTGAGATTAAGGGGAATAAATTGGTAATCAAAATGCGAGCAGGTATTTATGAATATAAACAAGTAGATGCTTACCTTCATTATAAGTCCCTAAGTAAAATAAAAGCCCACGCTGGAGCAAGGGTCACTTCCGACGATGTACTGACTTCTCGAAGAATAGCTATCTCTGCAGGCAGTGGAGCTAGAATAGCCTTAGAAATAGATACAGATGCAGTTTCCCTAAGTGCAGGTGAAGGAGCAGAGTGTGAAGTTTGGGGAAATTCTCAATTCACTGAGGCTACTGCCAAAACGGGAGGTATGCTGTATGCCGATGACCTGAATAGTAAAGAAGTATACGTTCGTATCCACACAGGGGGAGAGGCTTGTGTGTATGCAGAAGACTCTATTGAAGGAAAAGTAGGTACAGGTGGGAGTTTAGATATCTTGGGCCATCCTGAAAGAGACTACGTTACTACAAACCTGGGGGGGCAAGTTCGATCAAAAAGATAAATCTGAGATGAAAAGTCAGAGTAGAGATGAGAAAATAGAGTAAGGGGTTAAATTCACAAGATCGATTAATTAGTTAAAACCTCTAAACAGGAGATGTAGCCTCTCCACTCTCAGTTCAGTGGTCTCTCTTCTCTCAACCCTGCCGTCTGCTTACGTATGATTTTCAATTCAGCTGCTTTTGCAGCTCCTATCATACCCGCATTATTCACCAACTGTGCGGGTATTATAGGGGTTTTTATGTCCAGATGATCTACAAATTTTTCAAAGCGTTTGCTGGTACCTCCTCCTACTAAGATGAGGTCAGG
>JBCCTX010000023.1:0-44274 GCA_039197765.1 Bacteroidota bacterium | reverse complement strand
CGTGTAAACCTGACAATCAATTAGTTGATACTTGCGTTCTTCCAATCGTTTTACCAAAGAAATGAACCCCATTTTGGAAGCATTACTTTCTAAGGAAAACATTGACTCCCCAAAAAAACATTTCCCTAAAGCGAGCCCATAGAGTCCCCCAACCAATCGATCCTCTCTCCAGACTTCCACAGAATGGGCTAAGCCCAGACGGTGCAACTGCATATACGCCTCTTGCATTTCTGGAGTAATCCAGGTTCCTTCCTGGCCTTTGCGAGGAATGCGTTTACAAAGGCTTATCACCTTTCCAAAAGCTTTGTCATAGGTTACCGTAAAAATGTTCTTACGAAAAGTTTGCTTCATACTTCTTGAGAAGCGGAGCTTTGCGGGATATAGAATAAACCGGGGGTCTGGAGACCACCAGAGGATGGGTTGGCCCTCAGAATACCACGGAAAAATTCCTGATTGATAGGCAATCAATAGCTTTTCAGGAGACAAATCTCCCCCAATGGCCAAAAGTCCATCTGGGTTGGCCAGATCTACAGGAGGGAAGTACCAGGTGGGGTTCAATTTTCAACAGTGGCACCGATTCCACGGTCAACAAGTGCCTCTCGCATTTCGGAGAGCTTCTTCATTGGGCCAACTTTCACGGCATACTTTCCCTTGTAATGAATAATCCACGCACATTGCTCTGCTTGTTCATTGCTGTGACCACAGATTTCAATGAGAGATTGAATCACCCAATCGAAAGTATTAACCTCATCATTCCACACGATAAGCTTAACCGGCTCATCTATATCCTCGTGCTCCTTAACAATCTCTAATTCACGTGTAAGAGCGGAATTCCAAATAAAATCCATGAGGTAACTTAGGTAATTGATTTACGTTATTACAAAGTATAGGAAGGGAATATATCCTATATCCGTTTGGACAAAAATAGAAAATAATAAGATAAACTGAATAATTTTTCGTATCCACTGTTGCTTTCTAGGTATAAAGTGTTCAAAATCCCGTTTATTCATCTCATTTATTATCAACGTTATCAGCCACTTACGCACAAGAGAATTATTCTAATATGGTTAAAAAAATACTTCTCGTACTTTTAATATGTAATATTTCCAACTATTCCTTTGGCTGGGGCTTTTGGGCACACAAACGGATCAACCGTCTATCGGTGTTTACCCTCCCACCTGAAATGCTAAAGTTTTATAAGGCGCATATTGAATTCATTACTGAACACGCTGTAGATCCCGATAAAAGGCGCTATGCCATTGACGGGGAGGACATCAAACACTTCATTGATATAGACCATTACGGAACCCTACCCTTTGATAACGTTCCTAGGTATTGGGATGACGCCATAGCTACTTTTAGTGAGGATACCCTACGGTCTTACGGAATTATTCCTTATTCACTTCCAAGGGAAGTTTTCAAGCTCACCCAGGCTTTCAGAAATGGAGACTTAGAAAAAATTCTCAAGTATTCGGCGGATATTGGGCATTATGTAGGTGACTCTCATGTTCCGTTACATACAACGCTCAACTATAATGGCCAATTGACAGGGCAGAAAGGGATTCACGGATTTTGGGAATCGAGGCTCCCTGAACTTTTTGGAGAGAAATATAATTTTTTGGTCGGCAGGGCCTACTTTATTCCTAACATTGAAATGGAAGTCTGGGACGCAGTGCTGGAAAGCCACACGGCTTTAGATTCTGTATTGAGCTTTGAAAGAGCCTTGAGCGAAACTTTTTCCCCGGATAAGAAATACAGTTACGAATCGCGCAACGCAGTCACAGTTCGAGCTTATTCCAAGGAATATTCTGCCAAATATCATCAGATGCTGGGCGGCCAAGTTGAAAGGAGAATGAGGAAGTCTATCCTAAGGATTGGCTCTATCTGGTATACTGCATGGAAAAATGCAGGCTCCCCGGACCTTTCTGACCTCGCCAAGAAAACGTATAAGGATAAGCCGGTAATATTTAAAAAGAAACTCAAGAATATACAAAACCGAGAAGGTTTGTATGTGAGTGGTTCTTTAAAGTCCTTTAGAAATGGGAATTGGGCTACCAACTTACACGAAGAAAGCTGCTGTTGTAGGTTCCCAGAGGATCACCGTGTATCTACGCCTTCCCTCTATCAAATAGCATCAACACTTGCTTGGAGGCCTGATGCATACGCTGTTCCAGAGGAGCAAACAGCCCTACCTTTGGTAGATAAAATTTGGAATTGGCTTTCCCTACTTGTTTAGGTCATTACGACCTTTTCCTGGTAATAGGAAATTACATCGTCAAGGATCCCATCCAAGTCGTATTCCAGGGAGAAGTCCAATAAAGATTGAAGTTTGGAGATATCGGCAGTCCGGCGATTCATATCCTCAAATCCCTTTCCATAAGCTTCTTCGTAGGAAATGTGCTGAATTTGGGCAGCAGAACCGACCTTATCTATAATCTTTTGCGCCAATTCATTGATGGTTACCTCAAAAGGATTACCTATATTAAATTCTTCTCCTACAGCTTCATCACACATCATCAGGCTGTATATAGCACGAACTGCGTCATTTACATGGAGAAAGCTCCGCTTTTGATCGCCTGTACCGAATACAACGACATCTTTCTTCTCAAGGACAGCCTTGACGAAATTGGGAATTACCATCCCATAGTTGGATAACTGACGAGGGCCTACGGTGTTGAAAAAGCGGGTGATAATCACTTCCGTGCCATATTCCTTGTTGTAGGCAAAGGCCAGAAACTCATCCAAAGCCTTGGTATTGGCATATGCCCAACGGTGATTTCTGGTAGAACCTTCCACTCGATAATCCATTTCACTCAACTTTCTCGTTCCAGAAGGGTCTAGAAGGTCTAGGCTCTTTCCATAGATCTCGGAAGTGGAAGCGATGAGAACGCGTTTCTTGAACTTATTTACCGCTTCGAGCACTATATCAGCGCCACGGATGTTGTCCAAAACTGTCTTCACAGGGTGATTCATGACGAGTTTCACGCCAACGGGTGCGGCAAGGTGATAGCAATGATCGCACCACGCTACTAAGCCCTGCATTACCGAGGAGTCAGTGACTGAATTTAAAATAAATTCAAACCTAGGATGCTCCATCAGGTGATTGAGGTTTTCAATCCTTCCCGTGGATAGGTTGTCAATGACTTTTACGTTGTGGTTGTTCTTTAGGAGGTAATCAGCAAGATTGGAGCCTATAAACCCAGCTCCACCGGTGACTAATATGTTCATTAAGCGGTTTTATGTATATAGAAACACAGACTGGATTACCTATCTCTTCTTCTATTTTGCCTTCCGCCATTCCCTTCAGACTTTCCTCCCGAATGACGTCTTCTACCTCCCGATTGCCTAGAGTCTTGACTTCCATTTCCTCCTCCTTCAGGGGGGGGCAAAAGAACTTTCCTACTTAAGCGATATTTTCCTGTGCGCTTATCTACCCCTACAAGTTTAACTTCAATCTCCTGCCCAACCTCAAAAATACCGTCCATATTATTGATGCGTTCATGGGCAATTTCGGAAATGTGGAGCAAGCCTTCCTTACCAGGCAAATATTCTACAAAGGCCCCGTAGTCCATAATGGATTTAACCTTTGCCTTGTATACTTCTCCAACGGTAGGAACCTGGATAAGTTCACGGATTCTTCTAGCTGCTTCCTCTATTCCAACAATATTGTCAGAAGATATAGTGGCAGTACCCATATTCTCTTCTCCTTCTTCCAGGTTGATGGTAGTATTAGTCTGCTTTTGTAACTCTTGTATGATTTTTCCTCCAGGTCCAATGATCATTCCAAAGAATTCATGAGGTACCTGTAAGGTGAACATCCGAGGAGCATAAGGGGACATATCCGTATTGACCTCAGGAATAATCTTGAGCATTTCCTCAAGGATATGCATCCTTCCGGCTTTGGACTGTTCCAATGCTTGCTCAATGATTTCATAGGAAAGACCGCGGATTTTGATATCCATCTGGCATGCCGTTAGCCCATTCTCAGTTCCAGTAACCTTGAAGTCCATATCTCCCAGGAAGTCTTCATCTCCTAAAATATCTGAAAGGATAGCAAAATTACCATCTTCTTCCGTTATCAACCCCATGGCTATCCCCGAAACAGGTCGGGTAATATTTATCCCGGCATTCATAAGCGCCATCGTCCCTCCACATACGGAAGCCATAGAACTCGAGCCATTTGACTCAAGGATATTGGAAACGACGCGTATAGTATAGTCAACATTCTCGGGAATCATACCTTTCAAGGCGCGCTCCGCGAGGTTACCGTGTCCTATTTCTCTACGTCCTGGGCCTCTATTAGGTCGGACTTCTCCGGTCGAAAATCCAGGAAAGTTATACTGAAGCATAAAGGCTTTTGAACCTTTAATAGTAGCTGTATCTATAGTCTGTTCGTCCAGCTGCGTACCAAGCGTTGTGGTACATAAAGACTGTGTTTCCCCACGGGTAAATACAGCAGAACCGTGTGCACGAGGAAGCAGCCCTACGGATCCCCAGATATCACGCACTTCATCTAGCCCCCTTCCGTCCAAGCGCTTGCGCTCATCCACTATCATCTTGCGAACGATTTTCTTTTGTATTTTTTTGAAATACTCATTAAAACGCACACTGTAGTATTCGTCCTCCTCTCCGAATTTCTCCTTCAGCTCCTCTTTTACAGCTGATTTCAACTCACTTACTTGAGTACCACGAGCAGACTTATCCAGCGCCCCATGACTTGTCTCATCTATTACCTTCGAGGTTTTCTCATAAATGGCATCATACAATTCTTGTGAAAACTCAAGCTTTTCGTATTCCCGAGTAGGCTTTCCGCCTGCTTCAACCAATTCTATTTGGAGGGCATTAAGAGAACGAATGTGCTCATGAGCAAACTTTAATGCCTCAACCATCACTTCTTCACTCACTTCCTTCATCTCCCCTTCAACCATGTTTATAGAATCATTGGTAGCAGAAACCATTAAATCCAAATCACACCCTTCCATAAATTCAAACGAAGGATTGAGGAAGAATTCACCATCTTTTCTGGCTACACGCGCCTCAGTAACTGGTTCATTGAAAGGAATGTCTGAAACACAAAGTGCCGCTGATACGGCCAAACAGGCCCAAGCGTCTGGTTGCTCTGATTTATCCGTAGAGATAAGTGAAACCATCACTTGCGTGTCGGCGTGATAGTCGTCTGGGAAAAGGGGGCGAATCGCACGGTCAATAAGACGAGAAGTTAGGATTTCTCCCTCTCCCATACGGCCATCTCGCTTAAAAAATCCTCCGGGGAATCTTCCTGCGGCTGAAAATTTCTCCTGATAATCCACTGATAGCGGCAGGAAATCTTTCTCCAGGTCAATTTCTTTTCTAGCAACAACTGTGGCAAGGAGCATAGTCTCTCCTACCTTAAGTAAAATAGAACCGTCAGCTTGTCTTGCTAATGCTCCAGTCTCAAGGGAAACTTCCCGACCATCAGGAAGTGTAAGTGACTTACGAATCACATCTTTCATAATGTTATTAGGCTGAGCCTTTCAGTATTTCAAGAGGAGGGTCTATTTACGTAGGCCCAATTCCTTTATAATCGCACGGTAACGTTCAATATCCGTACGCTTAAGGTAATCCAACATTCTTCTTCTTTTTCCAACTAGACGCTGCAGACCCATTCTAGTGGATTTGTCCTTAGGGTTGTTCCGCAAATGTTCTGTGAGGTGTTTGATGCGGTAGGTAAACAAAGCAACTTGAGACTCAGGAGACCCAGTATCTTTTTCTTCTTTATTAATTCCGTATTTTTTAAATACCTCCTGCTTCAACTCCTTGTATAGATACATGTAAAAAATCTTAGGTTCTTTTTCAATCAATGCGCAAATATATATATTTGGCGCCGTAGTTACAAAGAATTATCTTCAAGCCTTTTTTGAAATTTTATTACCAAAAAATGTAATTTTATTATGGCTCCCATTATCGGTGATACCACATTTTTTCCCTCAGTAGGTACCATTTCTTATGAGGGTCCTACCTCAGATAACCCTCTGGCTTTCAAATACTACGACAGAACAAAACTTGTCTCGGGTAAAACGATGGAAGAACATTTCCGATTTGCAATTGCCTACTGGCATAGCTTCTGTAATACAGGGGCAGATCCCTTCGGTCCAGGCACGAAAAATTTTCCCTGGGACAGACTTTCAGATCCTGTGGACAAAGCCAAGGAGAAAGCAGACGCCGCATTTGAGTTTATTACCAAATTAGGAGTTCCATATTACTGCTTCCACGATGTAGATATGATAGATGATGGAGCCAGCGTCTTTGAATTGGAAAAACGCCTCGAAAAAATCATCCCTTATGTCAAGCAAAAACAGGAAGCATCAGGGGTTAAGTTGCTTTGGGGAACGGCAAACCTCTTTTCTCACCCTAGGTATATGAATGGAGCGGCCACAAACCCCGATTTTTTGGTTTTAGCCAACGGTGCTACCCAAGTAAAGAACATGATTGATGCTACGATTGAATTGGGAGGGGAGAACTACGTGTTCTGGGGCGGACGAGAAGGATATATGTCGCTTCTCAATACAAATATGAAAAGAGAGCAGGAGCACCTGGGAATGTTTCTACAAAAGGCGCGAGACTATGGAAGACAGAATGGGTTTACGGGAACTTTCCTCATTGAACCCAAACCTATGGAGCCAACCAAACACCAATACGACTTCGATTGCGCTACAGTAATAGGCTTTCTGCGCCAGTTTGACCTACTCGATGATTTCAAACTGAATATCGAGGTAAATCATGCCACCCTTGCAGGCCATACATTCGCCCATGAACTTCAGATAGCTGTAGATGCGGGTTTGTTGGGCAGTATTGATGCAAATAGGGGGGATTATTTAAATGGATGGGATACAGACCAATTTCCAGTTGATCTCCTAGAACTAACTGAAGCTATGTTAGTTATATTAGAAGGAGGTGGAGTTGGATCAGGGGGATTTAACTTTGATGCAAAAATTAGAAGGAACTCCACAGACATGGAGGATTTGTTTATGGCCCATATAGGTGGGATGGATTCTTTTGCAAGAGCCTTACTTTCAGCAGATAGAATTCTAAGTGATTCGCCTTATAAGTCCCTCCGTCAAAGCCGATACGCATCTTTTGATGAGGGAGCAGGCAAGTCTTTTGAAAATGGAACTTTAGGATTAGAAGAACTCAGGCAGATTGCCCTAGATTCTGGTGAACCTGAGCAAAGAAGCGGTAAACAAGAGTATTATGAAAATATACTGAATCAATACATTTGAATATTCTCAATTTTACCATTACATTTATCTATAGGTATTTAAAATACTGAGGAAAGATAAGCGGTCTTTTCAATGTCTTTAGTACTTTCTTTGGTGCTATATTTGCAGAAATAATATTTCAAATAATAAAATTACAGAACTATGCTTTTGACTGGAATGCTTTCAAGCATGTTTTTGTTCTCCCTGGGAGGCCCTGAGGTGATACTAATCGTTTTGGTTGTTCTATTGCTTTTTGGAGCAAAGAAAATACCTGAACTCATGCGTGGTCTGGGTAAAGGAATACGCGAATTTAAAGACGCCTCCACTGAGATCAAGAAGGAAATAGATTCAGAGGTTGAGGAACTCAAAAAATTAGATCAAGGACTCAAGTAGGCTAAGTGAAGGAATACTATCGGCTATCTGAAATTCAAGACGATATAGGAAATGGAAAGATCTCTTGTGCTCAACTCGTAGAGGAATATCTCTCTCGTATTGAGAATGCTAGCCATCTTAATGCTTTCACAGAAGTTTATGCTGATCAGGCCCGGGAGGATGCAGATAAGATCGATAAGAAAATAAAGGAAGGCTCTGCTGGTAAATTGGCAGGCCTTATCTTTGGTATAAAGGATCTTTTGTGTCATCAAGATCATTCACTTACGGCGTCTTCTCGCATTTTAAATAATTTTACCTCTCAATTTACCGCAACCTCCGTCCAACGTCTGTTGGATGCTGACGCTATTCTCATTGGGCGACAAAATTGCGATGAGTTTGCAATGGGTTCTAGCAATGAGAACTCCTGTTATGGACCTGTAAGAAATCCTTGGAATACGGAGCACGTTCCAGGAGGCTCTTCCGGGGGCTCAGCGGCAGCTGTAGCAGCAAATCTCTGTCATGTCGCCCTAGCCTCTGACACAGGTGGATCTATCCGCCAACCGGCCGCTTTTTGTGGAATGGTTGGCTTAAAGCCTACCTACGGGCGGGTCTCACGGTGGGGTCTTGCATCTTATGCTTCTTCCTTAGATCAAGTAGGCCCAATCTGCCGCTCCGTCGAAGATAGCGCAACCCTTCTGGAAGTCATATCTGGACCCGATGGACTAGACAACACCCTTTCCCATACAAAAGGCAAGTTTTCCTTTGAACAGCATCCCGCTGATAAGCCACTAAAAATAGGTTTTCTCAAAGAGGCTATAGAAAACGAGTCGCTAGATCCTGAAATACAAGCCTATATCAAACAATTGTTAGCCCACCTAAAGGGGCAAGGTCACGAAGTATATTCTTTAGATTTTCCCTATCAGGAATACGTAGTTCCTTGCTATTATATACTTACTCCAGCTGAAGCCTCTTCCAATTTACAAAGATACGATGGTGTGAGATACGGCCACCGATCGGAGGAGGTAGATTCTTTAGAGGGGCTTTATACCCAAACGCGAACAGAAGCCTTTGGCGAGGAAGTAAAGCGGAGAATTATGCTAGGGACCTTTGTACTTTCCGCAGGGCACTATGATGCCTATTATACGCAAGCGATGAAAGTGCGCAGGCTAATACGAGATAATTTGATGACACAATTTGAAACGTGTGATTTCATTTTGATGCCCACCACTCCTTCCCCTGCCTTCCGAATTGGAGAGAAATCAGAGGATCCCGTTGCGATGTATCTGAGTGATGTATTCACGGTAACCGCCAACCTAGCAGGTATCTGTGCTATATCCCTCCCCTTAGGCCTGCATAGCTCTGGATTGCCGTTTGGCGTCCAGCTTATGGCACCTCCCTTTGAAGAGAGTAAATTACTTTCCTTTTCGCAGGTTCTAACATCAGAAGCCCAACAGCTTCCCAATAGTTGGGCAGTCCATAACAAAACTCCAGAGACTAACCTATAGTACAGGAAAAAGACAAGCCTTTTTGTTAATTTGCAAGGATAGAAAATAATTGCTTACTAAGTAATCAAACGAAATTCTCCTATGGCTTTAACGGGATTTTTCAATAAAAAGGAAAATAAGGACAAACTTGATAAAGGATTAGAGAAAACCAAGAAAGGATTTTTTAATCGTCTGGGGAAAGCTATTCTAGGTAAAAGTAAGGTTGATGATGACGTACTCGACGATCTGGAAGAAGTTCTTATAGCAAGTGATGTGGGAGTAAATACTACCATCAAAATCATCGAGCGAATCAATGAGCGCGTAGCTCGAGATAAATATACCAATGCCTCAGAACTAGACTTTTTGTTGAAGGATGAGATGCTCACCTTGATGTTAGATAATCAACATTCCTTAGATTCAGATTTCACCCTTCCTGAGACAGGGGTAGATGCCCAAGGGAGAAAAATACCCTATGTGATTATGGTTGTTGGGGTGAATGGGGTGGGAAAAACAACCACCATTGGAAAACTGGCTCATAGATTCAAAGAACTTGGCAATAAAGTCATATTAGGGGCAGGAGATACCTTCAGAGCTGCGGCTGTAGACCAATTAACCCTATGGGCAGATCGGGTAGGGGTGGAAATCGTATCCAAAGGGATGCATACAGATCCAGCAGCAGTAGCTTATGATGCTGTAAGACAAGGCGTAGATCGAGCGGCAGATGTCGTGATCGTTGATACAGCAGGTAGACTACACAATAAGATCAACCTCATGAATGAACTGAGCAAGATCAAGCGATCCATGTCGAAAATTATTCCCGATATGCCTCATGAAGTACTCCTGGTATTAGACGCATCTACGGGTCAAAATGCCATCCATCAAGCGGATGCATTCACCAAGGCTACACAAGTGAATGCCCTAGCCCTTACCAAATTGGACGGTACCGCTAAAGGAGGCGTAGTCATAGGTATTTCAGACCAATTCAAAGTCCCTGTAAAATATATTGGTGTGGGAGAAGGCATGGAAGACCTACAGGTATTTGATCCTAAGGCCTACATCGAATCTTTATTCTCTCATGCATAGGCGATCTTTCATCAGGCAGACCAGTCTAGGTATTAGTCTTTCTGCTTTTTCTCCCATAGTCTCTCCTATTTCCAATGCATCTTGGAACATGAAGCCTTCTATCAAACCCCACCCACTTTCTCCTGGGTCAACTGTTGGATTGATCAGTCCCTCAAGCGCCGTTTCTCGTACCCAATTGGAAAATTGCCTCGCCAACATGTCAACATTAGGACTCAACTACCGACTGGGGGAGAGTGTGCGGGTAAAGAAAGGCTTTGTAGCGGGAACGGATGCCCAGCGCCTGGCAGATCTCCATACAATGTTTGCAGATTCTGCTGTAGATGGCATCATATGCATCAGAGGAGGCTATGGCAGTCAAAGGCTCCTTGATGAGATCAATTATGACCTAATCCAAAAGAATCCCAAAGTATTCCTGGGATATAGCGATATAACTGCCCTTCACCTAGCTATTTACCAGAAAACGGGCTTGATCACCTTCCATGGCCCAAATGGAGATTCGAGCTTCTCTCCCTTTACAAGCGAAGCCTACAGAAAGTTACTTTTTGAAAATGAGCCAGGATACACACTTTCTGCGGAAAATGAGTTACTCCAGGAGGCTTATAAGAACCTAGCTTATCCCATTTATCCTGGAAAAGCCACAGGGGAATTGATCGGAGGCAACCTGACCTTGCTCAGCACCCTAATGGGGACTCCCTTTCAACCTGATTTCTCTGGAAAAATTCTCTTTCTAGAAGACATTGGAGAAGCTCCTTATCGGATCGACCGCATGCTCACCCAACTGCTCCTATCGGGAGAAATCCAGAAAGTTGCTGGCATTGCCCTGGGCATTTTCAATGATTGTGAAGTAGAGGAGGATGACCCCGATTTTGCTGATACATTATCCCTAAAAGAGGTCCTTACCGAACGTTTGGGATCTCTAGGTATCCCTGTCTTGTATGGACTTCCCTTCGGGCATATATCCGATAATGGAGTCATTCCTGTGGGGGTTCGGGGAGAATTGAATACGGCTACCCACTCTCTTTCCCTAAAGGAATATGCCTTTCAAAGATAAAAGCCCTGCTTCTTTCGAGAGAATTCCTTAGATTTAAACACAACCCGGAATAATACTTATGCCTGAAGCAACTACTTCCCCTAGAAACCTATATGCCCTTTTAGTCGGAATCGACAGCTATGAATCCATACGTGGACTGGCTGGCTGCGTCCAGGATGTAACTTCTATGGAAGCCTATTTGTCCAGCCTATCGGAGTTCGTTCCACATATCGAAAAGCTGACAAGCCCTGGAAGCAAGATGCCTACCAAGGAAAACATCATTGAAGGCTTCAAAAGTCACCTTTCTCTAGCTAGGGAAGGGGATGTAGTCATCTTTTATTTTGCGGGTCACGGAGTAAGGGAGGAAACCTTTATACCTGCCTTCCAACGGGTGGAAGCGGACAATTGCCTGGCAACCTTAGTGTGTTATGACAGTAGGGTGAATAGCGGTCCGGGTATGGCAGGTACCACCCTTGCCGATAAAGAATTGCGCTACCTCCTCCATCACCATACACCACACGACAAGGCCCACGTACTTGTCATAACAGATTGCTGCCATTCAGGAGAAAATACGCGTTCCCTACTTTCGGGAGAAGATCCAGAAGAAGGCTTAAGCTCACGTCTCGCAAGACCGAAGCCCATTGGTAAAAGAAGCTATGATGGCTTTCTATTTCACGAAGAAATTCCTATTGAAAAATTGGAAGACCACAGTCTTCTATTGGAAGAGGTACTTCCTACTGCCAAACACATACAAATGGCAGCATGTAGGGATGTAGAAGAGGCTTGGGAAGCCCGTAGGGTAGACGGAACGGTAGGAGGCTACTTCACTATAACCCTATTAGATATTCTTTCCAAGGCAGAACAAGGGGTTACCTATTACGAGCTCAAGCAACGCACAACCAACCTGATGCGTAGCATGAAGAAAAGGCCGCAAACGCCTCAGATTTACACCAGTGGTACAGATCCCAATGAACTGTACAAAAATTTTCTGAGTGGTTCGCAAGAAACCCCGCCTACATACTGCACCGTTTCCTACAACCAGATGGAAGGGTGGACCATTAACTTAGGAGCCATACACGGAATTCCTAGCAATCCTGCTAAAGAACCCAAAGAAATTCATGTGGTAGATACAGAGGGAAACCCCTTTACCGCAGAAACCCTAGAGGTAAGTCCTGGCTACTCAAAAATAAAATTCAAAGGCTCATCCCCAAAAAAGACAGACTTTCAACTCAAAGGCAAAATAGAAGGGATTGGTACCTATCCCCTTCCCCTATTCCTGGAAGGAGAACAAGTGGGAATGGGGTCTTTTTTGGAGATCTTCCAACAGCGCAGTGAAAAGGGACAAAATATTGCCCTTGATTTAGTCCAAAAAGAAGCTGATGCGATGTATTGTGTGCGGGCACTCGAGGGTAGGTATTACCTCACCTACCCCTTTGATGACAAGCCCTTGATCGAACCGGTTTGGGACTATAAACCCGGCTTTGCCAGTGAGATGTATGATTACCTCATGCACATTTCTCAATGGACTTTTTTCAACAAGCTCAATAATCCACGAACCGGTCTTCACAAAGGAGCTCCTTCAGGGGCAGGCATGTACCCCGTTGAGATCCAAATCTTCCAGAAACTTCCTGACAAAACCGAACGCCAACTGGACTTGAGTAAGGAACGTGTAGAAATTGAGCTCAATCTTTTGAATCGATTTGACCTACCCTATACAGAGATCCGAATCCAAATCACCAATCATTCTCAAGAAGAGTTGTACTGCACCCTCATATACATGAGCATGCTATTTGCCTCTTATCCTTCTCTCTTTCCTTCGAGAGGAGTTTGGCTGGGTCCAGGTGAAACCATCGAAGCAGTGGATGGAGACTATATTCCCCTTTCACACGATAAATACCTGGAATTTTTCAATTGGGACTATGCCAAAGACGATATCAAATTAATTGCTAGTACAGAAGAATTCGATCCAATGATGCTGTACCTTAAGTCGCTCAATCCCCCACCTATTTCTCCTTTGAGAGCTACTGACAGTAGAGCCTGGGGCTTGAGAGACCCAGGAAACGATGCGCCTAGCAAAGACTGGACTACCGCACTCATTGAAATATATTCTCGTAGACCTAATGAGGGAATTTGAAAAGAAGAGGGAAGTCAGAATAGAAATTGCTTCGCTGGGGGAAGAGAGCGCTTTGTAGTAGTTTTGTACCCAAAACTTCTTTTAGTCTCTGGCCTCTCTTTTTTCTTACCAGCCTTCTCGCCTCTCTAAGAGAACTGTGTTAGTTCTCCCTTATGGCCACGCAGGAAATCGGCTGTTTCCATTCGTTTTTTTCCGGGAATCTGCAGGGAAAGTATTTGCAACCATCTATCTGCACAGGCCACATATAAGCCATCTTTATCCACTCTTATTGTGCCGGGTTCTGGATCATCTTCCAACCAATTACCCAATTCAGCAGCGAAGATCTTTACAGAACTACCTTCTAATTCTGTCCAAGCAGTAGGGTAAGGCGAAAGGCCTCGGATAAAGTGATACACCTTAGGCGCTGACTGACGCCAATCTATACGACAATCTTCTTTGAAGATTTTTGGAGCGGGATGTAAAAAGAGTGAATCGTCCTGAGGAAAAGCTTGAAGGGTACCAGATTCGATTCCCCTTACCGTATCTAGTACGAGTCCTGCTCCTATTTTCATGAGTTCATCATGTAAATCCCCCGCATTCCATCCAAAAGGAATTTCCAACTCTCGCTGAAGGAGTAATTTGCCAGTGTCGATCTGCTTATCGATAAAAAAGGTCGTCGCACCCGTACGCGTTTCTCCATTTATCAACACCCAATTGATCGGTGCAGCCCCGCGATAATCGGGTAGCAGGGATGCATGTAGATTAAAGGTTCCAATCTTAGGGAGGGACCAAATTAATTCGGGAAGCATCCTAAAAGCTACTACAACCATGAGGTCAGGTCGGAGATTCTCCATGGCGTTGACAAAATTCGGATCACGCAACTTTATTGGCTGAAATATGGGTAACCCTTTTTCCTCTGCAAACTCCTTGACAGCAGAGGCTTTCAAACGATTCCCCCGCCCTGCGGGTCGATCGGGGGCTGTGACAACTCCAACAATTTCATATCCCGCTTCAAATAGGGTTTCAAGCGTGGCAACCGCAAACTCTGGAGTACCCATGAATACAATTCGCATTCCCTAAGCTAGAAAATACTCTGTGATTTTTATGCAGAATTCGTGGGATTTTTTGTAACATTAAATGAGAAAGGTTTACAGGTCCTGGTTTGCGGGCAAACAGTAAAAGTGTTTTTTTAAACCTTATTGACAAAGCTCTATACCCCGAATCCATACCCCTGAATGCTAAACCTATCATTACTTACCCAAGGCCCTTTTCAACTATTCTCACAATGAACAGAAGGACATTTATCAAACACTCTACTACAGGCGTTGCTGCGAGCACTGCCTATTCAGCCCTACCCCTCCTACCTAGCCTTAGACCTTCTCCTATGAAGCGTTACCGCATTGCCCTAATCGGTTGCGGTTGGTGGGGAACGAATATCCTGCGAGAAGCGATTTATGCTAAAACTGGGCAGGTAGTTGGCCTTTGTGATGTAGATGATAGACAAACAGATCATACGTTTTGGGAAGTCCGGGAACTCACAGGAGGGGCCCCAAAAACTTTCAGGGATTATCGCGAATGTATTACCCAAACCAAACCAGAAATAGTGATTGTAGGGACCCCAGACCACTGGCATGCCTTACCTACTATATTCGCCTTAGAAAATGGAGCCCATGTTTACGTAGAAAAGCCTATAGGCCACACGATAAATGAAGGCAAAGCCATGGTAGCAGCAGCGAGAAAGTACGGAAAGCAGGTACAAGTGGGCACCCACAGGCGCGTATCTGCACACAATATTTCCGCCATGGAATTCCTGAGAAGTGGGAAATTGGGACAAATCGGCAAGGTGAAGTGTTTTGTCAATTATTCTGGAGGGCCAGGTATGCCCACCCCCGATTCAGAAGCGCCCAAAGAACTTGATTGGGATATGTGGTGTGGTCCTGCCCCGCTAACCCCATACAATACCCGAATCCACCCCAAAGGCTTTCGCAATTTTTTGGACTATGCCAATGGAACCATTGCAGACTGGGGCATTCACTGGTTCGACCAAGTACTGTGGTGGACCGAAGAAAAATACCCCAAAACCATCTATTCAACAGGAAATCGCTACATTAAACAAGACAACTCCGATGCGCCAGATTCGCAATTCGCCACTTTTGAATTCGAATCCTTTACCTGTACGTGGGAAAATAAACAGAATATCAAAAACTACAATGAGGACCATAATATAGGTTGCTACTTTTATGGAACCGAAGGAACCCTACATCTAGGATGGAGGGATGGATGGACCTTTTATCCGAGAAATACAAAGGATTCAACCATCCATGTCGACCCCCAGCTCAATACACCAGATTTCCAAAATATCAAGGAGTTATGGGCCGATTTTATCGATTCCATTGAAAATAGTCGCCTTCCTGCTTGCGATATCGAAATTGGGCACCGCTCCACCAATATGAGCCTACTAGCCATGCTTTCCTACAAGGCTGGGCGAAGTATTCAATGGGATGGAGAAAAGGAAATGATTATAGGGGATCCCGAAGCCAATAAGCTGTTGAGTCGAGCCTATAGGGGCGATTGGGAATACCCAAGGGTGTAAGATGCGTTATGGCATCTGATAAGCAAGACCTACAGCCCAAGCTCGATTCTTATTTGTGAGTTCTTCCTCTAAACTATTTCCTGAAGGATCTGTAAGAATGGTACTACCTGTCACAGAGGTTAGTCCATGGCTATAGCGAACATCAAAGTAAAGCTGAGAAATAAGTTCGTACCGTATTCCTCCAGTTATGGCAAGCTCAAAACGCTCATCCCATACGTTGCCTACATCTAGGGTCTCGGACTCAAACTTCGATTTGGCTGATAATAGATACCCCAATTCAGGCCCTACCATCACCAGTAGTCTTCCCAAAGGTTTATACCCTAACAAAAGAGGAAGATTGAGGTAGTGCAAATGTACAGTAGCATCGCCTTCAGGTATCCCACCTGGCTGCCCCTCCGCTTTAAAGCCCTTATGGGAATACAAAAACTCAGCATTAGCAGAGAGGTTTTTTCCTAAGGGGTATGAACCAAATACGCCTAACTGGTAACTTATACGATATTCTGGAACTACTAATGGAGTTTGTCCGAGAATCTCTTCAAAATTATCTACATTGCTTACATAAAGCGCACTTCCTTTTATTCCATATTGGATTTGTGATAGGAGTTCTGAAGTTGTTAAGAGCGTTGCTAGGAGCAGAAAGGTTACTTTAAACATAGGATATTTTAAGGTTGTGAAGAAATATACCCTAAAGCTAAGCTCTTCTCATTGACCTTTCAAGGGGGAAATTTTGGGTTATCCATAAAATAATCCTTCAACCTCAGCAAAGGCAGGTATCGAAGCTTGAGCCCCCATTTTTGTGGTGGATAAAGCGGCAGCACAATTCGCAAAGCGGACGGCTTCTTCCAAGGTTTTCCCCATACCTAATGCGACTACCAATGCACCATTAAATGTGTCCCCAGCCGCTGTAGTATCTATGGGTCGAACCTCGGGAGGAGGAACAAGGCCTGTAAAGTCCCTACTTTTCACAAAGGCTCCATAAGCTCCCATAGTAATTATTACGATCTCTACCCCTTTATCTTGGAGCATGTTCGCTGCTTCATGGGCAGAAGGTTCATCGTGAACCTCCACTCCAGTAAGGAGATAGGCCTCAGTTTCGTTCGGAGTGATCATGAAGAGCTGCTGGATCAGGTGATCAGATAATTTCTGGGCAGGTGCAGGATTTAAGACGGTTTTTATCCCCATGGCATGGGCCCTTCGGGCTGCATGTTCAACTGTATCGATGGGAACCTCCAACTGCATTAAGAGGAAATCTATTACAAGCTGATTAAGGGGTATAGAATCTATATCGGCAGGGCGAAGAAGGCCATTGGCTCCAGGAGCTACTGCAATACTGTTTTCACCCTCCTGGTTCACTAAAATCAATGCTATTCCAGAAGGTGCAGTTGAATCCTGAAAAACAAACTGTGTATCAATCCCTGACTGTTGAAATCCTTCTATAGCTTCTTGTCCAAAGATATCAGTACCCACCCGACTTACAAAGCTTACCTTGCCTCCTAAACGCGCCGCAGCTACTGCCTGATTGGCTCCCTTACCACCAGGATTCATAAGGAATTCTCCCCCTAATACAGTTTCTCCCGGAGTTGGGAGTCTGTCGGTTTGGATTACCATGTCTGTATTGCTACTGCCGATAACGAGAATTTTAGGAGCTGTCATATGTTTAACTTAATAGTCAGGGTGCGTGTGCTAAGATTAATAGAAATTCTCACAGTTTACTTAAAACTAACTTTACTTTCGCAGGTTCCTTCTCTTTCACTAAATCCGTTCAAAATATCGCTTGCGTTCCCAATCTGTCACTGAAGCCTGATATGCTTCCCACTCTTTGTGGTAGAAGTGAGCATAATGCGCTACGACCTCCTCCCCAAAAGTTTCTTTTGCAAAGGTGCTTTCGGAAAACTTGCGTGTAGCTGCTGCAAGACTCATCGGAACCTGTGCCAACGCCTCTGCAGCATACACATCTCCTTCAAAACAGGGAGGAGGATTTATCTTTTCTGAAATTCCAGCCAAACCCGAGGCAAGAGCAGCAGCATAAGCCATATATGGATGACAATCCGCTCCTGGAATTCGGCATTCGATACGCAGGCTACTCCCCTGCCCTACCACACGAAAGCCAGCAGTGCGATTATCTACACTCCAGGCGATACGCGTAGGCGCCCAGGAAGCACTTTGATATCTTTTGTAGGAATTTACAGTAGGTGCATAGCAAACCATTACATCCGGTACATAGCGCATCCATCCGCCTAAAAACCAGCCAAATTCTTCCGATGCTTGAATCGGTCCAAAAGATTTGTTCCCTATAAAGGCGTTTTGCTTATCCCGCCAAAGGCTCAAATGAATATGGCAACTAGACCCCGCTTGGTCTTGATGGTATTTTGCCATAAAGGTGACCGAGAGGCCCATTTGATCTGCAAGCTCCTTCATACATTGCTTGACCAAAATATGTCGATCGGCCATGGCCTGTACTTCTGCATACTGAATATTCAACTCGTGCTGGCCCAAGCCCCATTCCCCTTTGCTTCCTTCTATGGGGACTCCGGAATATTTGAGATGTCTCCGGGCTGCAGCGGTAAAACCCTCGATTCTACTGCCTTGAAGGATATGATAATCTTCCAAATACCATCCCGAAGGTTTGAGGTTGGTATAACCCTCCTCAAAGCCCCTACGGTAATCTGTCTCAAATAGAAAATACTCAAGCTCGGAGGCTCCCATGAACATCCATCCTTTTTCAAGTCCCTGCTGAATCTGACGGTGTAATATGGTCCTAGGAGAAATACTCAGAGGCTTATGTGTATGGGAATCCCATACTTCACAGAGGATCCACGCGGACTTATCGAGCCAATCGGCCTTTCGGAGGGTATTGAGATCAGGAACCAAGTGGAAATCGCCATACCCCAACTCCCAATTGGCAAAATCATATCCAGGAACAGGTTCCATTTCCATGTCTGTAGTGAGCAAGTAATCACACGCATGTGTCCCGACTTTATGTACCTTCTCCACAAAAAACTCTGCGTCAAATCGCTTCCCCATCAACCTGCCATAGTGATCTGAAAAGCCCAAAACCACAGTTTCAATGTTTCCAGAGTTAACTTCGTCTCGTAAAGTTGAGAAGGAAAGCATGCCCTTAATCTTCATAGAAGAAACCTCTTGGTTGATTTGCAATTGAAAAGTGTAAAATGGAAATATTCTGGTGGAATTCCATGATTTTCTTCTTCCTATCCAGTATATTTCTATGAATAGTAGTTTTTTTCTTAATCCTGAACCGAAAGCCCGTGAAAAATCTCATACTTTTTCTCATGATTGGTAGCCTGGTCTCTACTTATGGGCAGGACATTTCCATGAATTGGACACCAGAACATAGCATGAAGTACCGCTCTATTTCACAGACCTCTGTATCACCAGGTGGGAAATATGTTGCCTTTGTGGTCAGAACCCCTCTTATGTCAGGCGAAAAGTCTGAATATAACCAACAAATATGGGTTTCGGCAAGCGATGGGAGCTTTTCCCACCAATATACCCGAGGAGAGAAATCGAGTTATGGGCCAGCCTTTTCGCCAGATGGTACCCAACTTGCCTTTTTATCCAATCGGGAGAAAAAAGCACAGATTTTTGTAATGCGCCTCATGGGAGGAGAGCCCGAGCAGATCACCTACTCTGAGAAGGGAATAAGTAGTTTTCAATGGTCTCCCGACGGAACCTCGTTCGCCTACACCCAATCAGACCCAGATACTGAGGAGGAAAAAAGGGCCAAAAAGGAAAAACGAGATGTTATTCTGGTAGACCAACAATACAAATACACGCATCTTTACACGATTCCCTTTGCAGAACCTGATACAGGTAAGCGTGTGGTTCAACGCCTTACCGAAGGAGCATTCCATATAAATGCATTTGATTGGTCCCCAGATGGAAAAGAAATCGCGTTTTCTCATGCCCCAACCCCAACCATTAATGATAATTTTATTGAATTGGATATATCGAAGGTAGCTTCCGATAGTGGAGCGGTAAAACCGCTAGTCGAACGCCCAGGAGTAGATACCAATCCCACCTTTTCCCCGGATGGAACTTATATCGCCTTTGAATCCTCAGGAGGTGAGCCTCAGCCCATAGGGCTTAGCGATCTATATGTAATCTCCAACGAAGGGGGGAAGCCTACTCCCCTCCCTCAGACACCCGATCGCTATGCCAGTATTATAGACTGGACCCCGAATGGGGAAAACCTTATCGTGGCAGAGCCTTACAAGACCTCAATTGTAGCCTTCTCCGTACCTGTAAGTCCTGTTATACAAGAAGATCAAGAACAAGTAAGCTTACCCGAAGCACAGAAGCCCCGGATTTTAGGAGATACAGAGGGTACTTATGGCGCCTTTGCCCTATCTGAGAGTGGAAAATTTGCTTACACATATGAGCAAGTGGACCTACCTGAAGAGCTATTTCTAGCTGATGAGATCGGTTTACCCAGTAGGCAGGTAAGTAATATTAATGATAATATACCCCTTCCCTCGATGGGAAAAACCGAACGCATCTCTTGGAATTCCTCTCACGATGGAACGGAAATCGAAGGGCTATTGACCTATCCGATCAACTATGAGGAGGGGAAAAGCTATCCCATCATTTTACAAGTACATGGGGGTCCAGCAGGAGTCTTTACCCAATCTTTTACAGGAGGGCCTTCCATATATTTGACCCAGTTTTTTGCAGAAAAAGGGTATTTCATCCTAAGACCTAATCCAAGGGGGAGCCTCGGCTATGGCAAGGACTTCCGATTTGCCAATTTCAAAGATTGGGGATATGGCGATGGCGATGACCTTCTTTCTGGGCTTAGTTATGTTATAGAAAAAGGAATGGCAGACCCAGACCGTCAATACCTGATGGGGTGGAGTTATGGTGGATATATGACGAGTTTTATGGTAACTCGCACCCAACAGTTCAAGGCAGCCAGCATGGGCGCAGGTCTCCCAAACTTGGTGAGTATGGTAACTACTACAGATATTCCTGACTACTTAGTCGCGCATTTTGGCGGAGAGTTTTTCGACGACTATGAGACCTATGAAAAACACTCTGCTATGTATCGGATCAAAAATGTAACAACGCCTACACAAGTGATTCACGGACAAAATGACTTGCGCGTACCCTTTACACAAGGCCAGGAATTTTATGTAGGCCTTAAACGTCTAGGCGTACCCACTGAAATGATCGTTTATCCCAGAACCCCTCATGGACCGAGAGAACCTAAATTTCTTATGGATGTATCCCCCAGAATTCTTGCCTGGTTTGAAAAATACTAATCAGGAGAAGCTCGGAAATATATGCTTAATGGGCAGGGAAATTCCCAAGGGTAGGAAAAGCAAATCACCTCCTGGGCGCATGATTTGCCTGAGTAAATACAAGTCATCTTCAGGGGAGCTATGTACCTCAACAAGGTCTCTGGAGATGTCTACAATCCAAATCTCAGGAATTTCTGCACCTGCATAGAGGGGAAGTTTTTCCTCAACATCTCGAGAATAGGAATGGGCATCTACAACCTCAATTACCAGAAGAATGTCCTGAGGGCGCGGAAAAGCATTTGCATAGAAATTGGACCGGGGTTTAAGCAGGGCAATATCAGGCCTTAACCCCGTCTGAGGATTGATATACACAGGTTCGTTTATACTCAACAAGGCTTTACTCTCAATTCGAGTAGAAAGATAGGTGGAAAGTTGTTTAACACAAGCTGAATGACGGCTGGAAGCTGGCTCTAAAGGGGATAGGTTTCCCGAAATTAATTCCAAATTGCGTTCTACTGCTTCCACCTCCTGTTCTAACATTTGGTGAAAGTCTTCCAAGCTCAGCGAGCCTGGATCAAGTCTTCTAGGCATGCTATTTTTCCGTAATATACGAAAATCAATTTACTAGGGTGAAAATTCCCAAAAGCCTAATCAAATAGCTGCCCCATCCAAAGCGATAAGCTTTGCTCATCGTGATTGACGACCACCGGTAGGTCCTTCACGGTAATGCCTCCTTTTAAGTACAAGCTATTCTTCACGCCTTTAATCAGGTGAAAGGTCTGCTCATCTCCATAGAAATACCCTCCCAGATACCGAGCGATGGGAAGGCGGACCTGCTCATAGGTAAACCAGTTATCTGCATCAAATAGGTAAAACCATAAAGCCCAGGCATAAGAATCTGCCTCTGCGGAGTTACTATAGGTATCTACATATGCCGATTCGATTTCCCCCTTTAGCTGTTCAAGATGCTCAGGAGTCGCGTCCGAAGCTACCCAATCCCCAAGGGAATCCAACAACAAACTTTTCAATAGATCAGTCTGTGTGGACCTATAACCCAGTCCCGAGGTATCCGCAAGCTTTTTGGAAAAATAATTGAGTTCAAAATTCTCTTCGAAAATAACACCATTATACATAGCCCTGCGAAAAGCCTCTGCGGCGGGTATTTCAAGGGTCTCTATCACATCGCTGATTTTATCTTTTCCCAGGCCTGCAATCCCTTCAAGCTGTGATAGTTCGGTAAACCTTCGACGAGGGAGCTGCATTCGTTTATCGATAATTCGCTGCGCTACGGTTTCACCAATACCATAATCAGCCTTTCCAGGAGCTGGAGATTTAGTTAAGTCCACCTTAGTAATCGCCCGAGCAGTTCGAGCTCGGTTGAGGAAGTGAAAAAGCCTTTTCTCAACTAGCGGGCTTAGATTTTCGGGAATCATATGACGTATTTAAGGGTTAGTCTTTTAATAGGCAGGTCCAGATAGCTACGGTCATTTCATCATGGTTGACGATGACAGGAAGATCAGGAACCGTTCTTCCTCCAGACACCAGAAGTTTGTTGTCAAAGCCTTTGAATAGGTAAAGGGTTTGCGTATCACTAGATAGGGGGTGAACATCCAAGTATTTCTCGGTACTTTCCCGAACCTGCTCAAAGGAAAACCAATTGTCCAGGGCAAAGGTGTAGAACCATAAGGCAAGGGCAAAAGAACCTAAGTGTCCCTGTGTATAGGCATCTACGTAAGAATGTCGGATCTGCCTCCGAATCTCTACTTCGGAGAGAGGGCCTATGGACTCAAGGACAAGGTGTGCAGCAACGGCTTCAGAAAGTGCTGTCCGATCCCCTGTGGTTGCCTCAAACAGCGCTCTTTCCTCAAAGGTGATTTTTTGATACGCACATTCAAAATTGGAAAGAATCACTTGCTTATACATATCTTGCTTGAACAACTCCGCAGCTGATTGACCTAGGAAGTTCTGCAATTCACCTAGGGTAACGGAAGAAATTCCCGGTATTTCCAAGAGCTGATCTACTTGCGTAAATTTACGCGCAGGAAGCTGCATACGGGTTTCCAAAATATTCCTAGATAAGGCTTGAGAGCGGTCTTCATAGGTCTCCGAATCTATATCTGAGACGAGGTAAGAGCCCCTCAAATCTTTGGCATAACGGATATGATTGAAGAAAAATAACAAGCGTTTGGACGACACGTCCTGTGTAGAGGAATGATGTGTTTCTGGCATGGTTTGCAGGGATGGTTGTAAATGACCTTGGCCAAATATACTGATAATTTCCTATCGAAGAAGGAAAAATTACAGCGCAGAAAAGGGATCTGTTCCCCCGGTTAGCGCTTCTACGGAATGGGCTCCTTGCACATCAGAAATCTGTAATGTTATTCCCCCCATAAGGTGGAGTTCTGATACTTTCGCTCCTGTTTTAAGCGTTTTCCAATCCTCCCAACTCACTCGGATTCCCCCAATGGGAATTATACCGACCCACATTTGCCAGGATTCTGGAAGCCCCGCTTCATCCAGCCACCAAAGGTAGGAATCCCCTGGTGTTGCTCCGCCTTGAGAATAACTTACCAGTAGTCCCGCTCTGCCAGATTTATCTGTAACAAGTAATCGGCTAGTGCCTGGATCTAAGGCTTTCGCCGGTGCATTCATCCAAAATGAGTCATTAACCCATTTCTTCCACCCAGCATTCAACATTTTCTCCTTTTCTTCCTGATTCTCTACAGAGGCTTCCCCAATCCATGCTAAACCCGTTTTTTCGTCTATTCTCAAGAGTACCCTTTTATCCTCCCATTTTACCTCTACCCAATGTCTTTCTCGATCCCACAGATAGTGGTTTATTCCCATGAAGCTCCAGGATACAGCACCCGTAGAGTCCCAGGCTTCTTTATTAATCGCCTGAAGCATTTTCTGAGCTAAAGCTTCGGCTTCTGGACCTGTCTCCCCTTTGGGAAGAGATTGGTGGAAAAAAAGCCCTGCAATAAAAAGTAGGAGGAACAATCCTAAGAGTATTCCTCCTACAATTTTCAAAATGCGCTTCAGCATTAATCTTGAGTTTTCTTAGTGGCCTTTACAGGGAATTTGGTATAGGCATCAAACAATACATCTCCTGTAAAGGTCTCTCCTTCAAAAGTTCCTTCCATATCGAGTTCGTAGCCTTGAGCAGAGAAGGAACAGGTCATTTTTCCGTCTTCAATTTTCACATCGTTTAAATTGAGCTCTCCAGTATCACCTGTTAGCTTTCCCGTGTACATTTCGCCCTCCTTAGCTATGTACATGGTACCGGAGTAATCTCCATTGGGTGTGCCGGAAACAGTGTAATCCCATGCCCCAATAGTTGGGTCGACGACTTTTTTCGTGGCGCAGCTTGCAAACATCAAGACAACTGCTATCCACATTGCGAAGTAATAGTGTTTCATTTGGATAAGAGTTAGGTAAATACCCTTAAATGTAAGAAGTTATTCTATAATTTCATCTGTCAGAGACACTTGCTTTTCAAAATCATACAGGGTAAGGCGTCTCAATTCTGCCCAAGCATTCCAGAAGCTTCTAAGACTGAATATATAGTTCTGTTGCGCACCATCTTTTTCTTGCTGAGCAATAAATAAATCCTGAATACTGATTTTACCAATTAAATAGCGCTGCTTGGATATTTCGTATCTCCGCTGTGCTACTGTATCGCCCCTTGCAGCTATCTGTAGACGCTTCTCCAATTGTTGGACTGACCTTACTTGGAAAAAGATATCATTCTCAAAGTCTCTTTGTTCCTGATCCAGTGAAATTCGGAGGCTTTCCTGCCGGGCTAAGGCTGCCTCTCTATTCGCACGTCCCCTCCCCCAATTAAACAAGGGGATATTGATCCCTACGGAGAAGGTCTGCCGGTCTACAGGATCTTGGTAGGAGTCAAAAAAATCGTCTGCACTTTGGTTAAGTCCAAAGGTAGCCTGAAGATCTGCCCGAAGCCTATTGGATTGCTGTACTTCTCTTAACTGGCGTTCTCCCCTAAACCTTCTCAATCCTATATTCTGAGAAAATAAACTAAATTGGTTGGCCTGGGCGATGGCAAAATCTGCATTAATTTGGGTTCCGGGTAAGCCTTGGGGAATACCAAGTGCAACAGGCTGTCCTACAGGCAAATTCAATAAAATCCTAAGTTCCCGTATGGCCTGCTGGTAATCGAGCTCAGCCTGCTCTAAGTCGGCTTGGGCACTTATATAGCGAAGTTCACTTTGCAGGAGTTCGTTCTCAGCAATTTTCCCCACCTCAAACCTTCCTTTAGAAAGGGTAAATACTGTATCATTGTTGATAAGGTTCACCTGGGCGCCTTCTTTGGTTTTTTGAGCAACGAGGGCATCAAAGAAAATTCTCGTTAATTCCTGAGCCACCTCCTCTAGTGAAGCTATATAATTGATCTGGGCACGCCGAAATTCCATGCGCTCTTCGCGCAGGTTCCATTGGGTTTCATTGAGTTGAAAAAGAGGTTGATTGAGTCCCACGACCAGCAAGCTGGTCTGCCACAATTGGTTTTCAAGGGGTTCAAAATTCCACAGACTTGAAACCCCTGAGCTCATGAAAATACTTCCACCCGTAATGGGAAGTTCCTGCCGGACGAAAATAGACCCTGAGGAAAAGGCCAAACTTTGGGTGCGGAAAAGGGAAGAGCCATCATCCTGTGATATATTGTTAATTGAGCGGGAAAAACCAGGTAAATCTGCATTCAAAGAAATCTGTGGTTTAAGGCTCGCCTGAAAGGCAGCTAGGTCCCACTTTGAGGCTAGGTATTCATAGCGCAGAATCTTAGCATTCGGACTCTGTTCTTGGGCCATTCGAATGGCCGTTTGTAAATCTAGGAATAAAGTGTCCTGGGCCCACATACCTCCCATTAGAGAGGAAAATAAGGTAATGCAAAAGCATCTATAAAAGACCGCTTTAAAATGTATCATGGTGTAGGAGGTTAATTTGATCTAAGGGAAACAACAGGGTCTTGTGCCGATGCACGGCGGGCTGGGTAAATCCCAAAGATTAACCCAATCAATACAGCTACAAAAAAGGCTAGAATTACAGACCAGGTGGAAACAATCGTTTGAATATCAGCAAAAACACGGATTACATAGCTTAAGCCTAATCCCAATAAAATTCCGATGAGCCCCCCAGAGACGCTGATGGCAACAGCTTCACTCATGAACTGCAGGATAATATCCTTTCGGGTAGCCCCAATTGACATCCGAAGGCCAATTTCCTTAATCCGCTCCATAACAGAAGCCAGCATAATATTCATAATTCCTATTCCTCCTACGAGTAAGGAAATAGAGGCAATCGCTCCCAGAACTATATTGAATATTTCCATTGTTCTTTGCCGCTGAGCAAGCAGTTGTTCCGGGACGGTTATTTCATAGTCAACCACCTCGTTATGGCGCCGGGATAGCATACGGTTGCTCACCTCTGCGATCTTACGGATATAGGATACATCCGAAACGCGCATGACAACTTTATCCAATTGGTGATAGTTTTCTATTTCTCGACTTCTCCTCCTTCTTCGATTGGCATCCTGAACGTCTTTTGCAGTAATCAAAGCACGGTTTTCGTATCGAAGCAAGAGCGTCTTTACAGGCGTATAAATGTCGAAATCGTAGTTGCGAATACCTAGATTGGCCAACTCCTCTCGAACCTCCCGGGATACATGGCGAGGTGCCATTACCCCGACAACTGTCAGCCAAAGATGACCGCACTTTATTTGCTTGCCAATGGGCTCGTCCTTGGGGAAAAAGCGAGATTTAATAGCACTCCCAATAATGCATACGGGATACCCATAGTTGTGCTGAGCTTCGTTGAAAAGCCGCCCTTCAATCAGAGGCTGATCCAACTCTTCGAAAAATTCATTGGTAACCCCTACTAACTTATTGCTTCGCTTCCGACCTTTTCGGATGGCTATCGACTCTATTACAATCTCTGGCCTAACGTAGTCAACCTGAGGTAAGCGATTCAAACTGGTTACATCCTGCATGCTCAAGCCCGGAGTAAATCGATTGGCCAAACCTGATTCCTCTCCAGCTTCCGCATCAGTGCTTTCTTCTTCTTCGGCTAAGTCTCCTTCTTCTTGTTCGAGAACGGGATTGATAATGATGTTATTGGCCCCTAATAATTCCATCTGTTCAATAATTTCAGCCTGGGCACCACGACCAATAGCAAGCATAGCAATTACGGAGGCAACTCCAAAAATAATTCCCAGAGAGGTAAGAAAGGCTCGTAAGCGATTCTGGCCAAGGGCCTCCATTCCTATCCCAAAGTTGTAGATAAGTTTTCGGTACATGATGGATGAGCCTTATTTAATTGCCTGCTGGTCGGAAAGTATGTCAAAAGGTATCCATGCTAACCCTGTAGTATCCTCAGGAAGGGACAAGAATACACGGTCGTCAATGCCTAATCCCGCAAGTATTTGGACATCATTTTCGTTGATTAATCCTAATTGGACAACTTGCTTGAGGGTCTTGCTTCCCTGCTTTTTGAATACGAAGTTAACGCTGTCCTGAACGTGCAAACATTCCAAGGGAATGTACAAGGCCTCTTCTACCTCATTGATGAGTACTTCATTGCTAGTAGTCATGGCAGGTCGAAGGGTGGTATCTTTTTCTTTAATAAGAATTACCACCTCAAAAACTTTAGAATCAGAGTTGGGCCGCTGTTCCCCTATATTTGCTACTTCGGTAACCTCACCAGAGAGCGTTTTCTCGGGCATTGCATCCAAGCCAATACTTACCTGCTGTCCCTTGGTCAGTTTTTGAATGTCGATCTCGTTCACATAGGTAACCGATTCCATAGTGGATAGATCTGGCAAGGTTGCCACTGCAGGGTCCCATGGTTCAACCATATCTCCGACCTTCCGTTTTTGTCCATTCCATTCCCGTTTGTAAATAACCATCCCATTGGCAGGAGCCATAATGGTAAACTGCTCTTCGAGCTTCTTCAAATCATTCAGCTCATTTTGAACTTTGTCAAATTCTGATTGCTTCTCAATTACCTTTGCAACCGATAGTGCGATCTGTTTTTCATAATTATTCGTTGCCTGGGTATAAGCCCGATCGGCTTTTTCGTATTCAAGTTTGACCATTCTTTGGGTCGAAGGCGCCTCAAAACGGGATTGCTCCATCTCCGCCGACTTTTCTTCCATGGAAAACTTCAAGTTGACAATGTTATTGCGCTTTTCTGAAAGCTCTAGTGCCGAGTCCAATTTTGCCTGCGTGTACTGAGACCGAGCTTGCTCCAAACTCAGGGAAACCTCTTGAATTTTACTTTGAAGGTCGTTTTTATCCAGGCGGGCTACGTAATCTCCTTTCTCGACTAGGGTACCTTCTGCAATGAGATCAGAGATAGCTACCCGATAGAAGCCCAACTGCATAGCTGCTGGAGGAAGCCCTTGTATTTCGATGGAATTTTTTGCCCGAAGCTCTCCAGTCGTTGTGACAAGTACCTGAAATTTTCCTTTGGTAGGGTTGGTGAATAGGTCAGAGGAGGTAGCACTTTGAGACCCGAAAAACGTCCAGGTCAGAAAGCCAAGCATTAAGATCCCTCCGATGATTAGAAGCCATCTTTGTGTTTTCATATGGGTTGGGTGTATACGTTTTCTAGTTAGGGGCTTTGCACTACTTCTAGCAAAGGGAGAAAAGCCTTTTATACAAGATTAAAAAAGGTAAAAAATTTCACAAAAAAGCCTGGATTTTTTCTGCTAAGGCCTGACTTTCCTCGGGATTCCGTTGAGTAAATGCCTTTGTAAGGGGAACCCATTGATTCTTATCCATTTGTAAGGCAAGCCTATACCGAGTTTGCTTACTTTTATTGGGTTTAGACTCAATCCGAATTTTGCTGATTTGCTCCAATTCATAGGTTTCCTCCCATCCTCTTTGTAAGGGCTTTATTCGGCTTATTTTTAACTTCCCCTTTCCTTTATCGAAGGTACAACGCACATTTTCAGGTAGCATTCTGTGGATAAGCATCCCTATTACGACTAGAACTATTCCTGCATACAGGTAAAAGTCCACTCTGGACTTGTAGGGGTTGGGAAGAATGAGAATGAGCCCAGAAACAATCAGCGTATAGCCTATGATCCTTCCCAAGGTTGGTTTAGCCTCTAAAATTAAGTGATCCTTGTTTTGTACTAAGGTTTCCATTGTTATTTCTTTCTGACAGCAGTGGCCTCTTTAAGCAAGGCAGCCTCTACATTCTCAGGAGTTATTTTGGTAAAAAATCCTCCTCCTTTCAGGGCTAATTCCCTGAGCTTGGGGTTTTGATTTTCAAAAGCAAAGACACTCAGGCTAATATTTCTTTTGGCATTCTTTTCCGCCATAGGGAGAAGCGTCTGGATAGAAAACTCCCCATCAGTAGCCATGATAATTCGGTTATTTCCTCCCTTTATGTAGTTTCTCATGGCAACTCGATAGGCTGTACGCAAACCGGATTGGCCAAGCGTAGATCCTCCGGATTGTAGGGATTGTATAATAGAAAGGATTCTCTCTCCCTCCTTGGCAGAGGCATCTTCTAGCACAGTCTTCACATCCCCAGAATAAACTACTACGGAAATACGGTCTTGCTTACGTAGGTGGGAAAGAAGGTTGCCAAAAGACTTTTGAAGTAAAGGCAAGCGCTGCGCCTCATTCATGGAAGAGGAGACATCTAAAAGAAGAATGAGGTGATTAGAGGCTACATCACTGAAATCATATGGGTCTTTCTCTTTCACTGGTTTAGGCTCCTCTTTTTTGGGGGGGGTTGGTTCAGGTTCAGGAAGGGGCTCAGAGGGTTCTCCTTCCGGTTTTACATTTCTATCTGCTACAGTAGGCTCTTCAACAGGTTCTGGCTCTGTCGCTAAAATGGCAGGAAGCAAAAAGTTGACCTGGTAAGCTCTTTTTCCAGATCTTGGAGAAATCTCCAAACTTCTCGAAACTTTCTCGTAGCCCTTACTATTTGCTATGACCAAAAGGTTTCTTTGCTTATTGGATAGTTCTATCTTGTATACTCCCTTATCTGTAGTTTTTAAACTTTTAATCGGCAATCCGGTATTTTTGTCCAAAACTACAACCTGGGCTTTGAGATTTTCCCAGCTATCCCGACTCTTTACGAGTCCAGAAAGTTCTACTTGCAAAATGGGATTGGATAATTCATATCCAGGTTTTATGGCGTCGTCAGCTTCTTTAAGGTCTGCAAAATATATATTGCCATCTCGGAGAAAATAGGCCTCATCCCCATCTTGAGTAAGGATAAACCCATAATCATCGTCGGGCGTATTAAAGGGCTTCCCAATATTGATTACCTCCCCGAAACTCCCATCTTCCCGCAAAGTGGTTTTGAAAATATCCATCCCCCCAAATCCCTTGTAGCCATCAGAAGCAAAGTAAAGGGTTTTACCATCGCCTGCCATGAATACGGAGCGTTCATTTCCAGGGGTACTAATTGATAAGCGTTCACAATAGCTCCATTCTCCCTTTCTTTTTCGGCTTATGTAGAGGTCCATTTTCTCCGTCATCTCATATTCATGGCCTGCAGCAACGATAAAGGTTTTGCCATTGGGGGAAATTGTCATGCCATCTGTAGCCTGGAACTCTAAAAAAAAGGCTGTTATTCCTCCCCCTAAGCCTTCCTTTCTCCCCCAATATTTGCCATTCCGTTTAGAACTATAGTATGGACCCCCGGTATATTTCCACATATCATCAGGTAACCAACTCTGGTAATATACGGTAGAGCCATCTGGGGAAATATTCGGTTCATCTTCCCCACTAGACGTATTAATCCCGTAGTGCATGGGCTGAGGCTCAAGCCATTTACCTCCTACCTTTTCAGAATACCAAATATCTCCATCCCAAACTGGTTTGGACTGAAAATACATGTAATGTCGAGACCAGAATTGCCCTCCCCGAAAAGAACAGAAAAATAAAAATTTGCCATCAGGAGAAATAGAAATATTTGTCTCGCGTTCAGGAGAGTTGAGAATATCCATCTTTTGGATGCGAATTCGATCCTTGTGATCCAAAATCGTAACCTCTCGTTGAGCGATTGCCCCCGATACACAAGCCAAACTTCCCAAAATTAACGTAAATATTCTCTTCATGGACAAATCACACTTTGTCTTCATTAAGATTTTCTCCATCTAGTTACTCGCCCTAATTTTTATTCATCTTACGGATAAAAACCGGGCTAGGTTAAGCATTTGGGAAGATCACAAAAAGAAAGTTCTTCGTTACCCCTATTCTTATAGCGTGACTCTTTTTCCTGTTTCAGCTGATTTGTATATAGCTTCTATCACTTTCATATCCCTAAGTCCCTCTTCGCCAGGAACAATGTTGGGTTCTCCATCCATGATACTTTTACAAACACCGTCCATGTGTACCGCCTGATGATTGGTGTGCGGAAAGGCAAAGGCTTCCTTAGAAGTTCTCCCTTTTATGGGACCATAGCTAAAGGCTGGGCTTAATTCAAACCAACCTTTTTCAGCATTCACCCGCAGACGCTCCGTATTTGTGGCATAGGTAGTGGTACAACTTGCTACAGCTCCACTGGGAAATTCCATATCCCAAAGGGTAGTTTCCTCAACATCGTGAAATTTCACAGGGTCTGTAACCCAGGAACGTGCTGTCACAGCTATCGGCTCCTCTCCAGTTACATAGCGAGTGCCCTGAATTACATAGACGCCTACATCCATCATAGGTCCGCCACCAGCAAGTTTTTTATTGAGGCGCCACTGCGTAGGGTCGCCAATTTTAAAGCCAAAGCCCGCCTCAATTAATTTTACGGGTCCAAATACTTGCTCTTGTCCCAAGCGTATGATTTCGCGTGTATGCGGCTCATAATGTAGGCGATATCCTATAGCTAATTGCTTTCCGGCTGCTTTACATGCAGCTATCATTTCTTCACACTCAGCCACACTATTAGCCATGGGTTTTTCGCAAATTACATGTTTGCCTGCCTGAGCACCTCGAACGGTATATTCTGCATGCATTCCATTGGGAAGGACTATATAGACGACATCAATATCAGGGTTATCGGCTATTTGATCGTACGTTTCGTAGGTATAGATATTTTTGGAAGGAATGTTGTATTTCTTTGCCCATTTCTCCTCCTTCTCGGGAGTACCTGTTACGATACCTGTTAATTTACAATATTTGGTCTCAAGCAAAGCTGGAGCTAGTTTGAATTCGGAGTAATAGCCCAAGCCTACGAGGGCGATCCCCAATTTTTTCTGAGGAGGTTCAAATGGAGAGGCGTATACGTTGGGAAAGACACTGAGTCCCCCCATACCGATACCAAGGGTATTTACGAAGTTTCTTCTATTCATGGGAAATAAGTTTATAGGTGAGGTTTTTGTTTTAAGTCTATCGAATGCAGTGTACGAAATTGACGAACTGAAGGTATTACATACATTTTCAGTGGCTCCTAGACTACCAGCTATTAAACCGCTAACTACCCTTCTAGGTCTACGGACCGATAGGCCTCCAGCAAGGCTGCTTCTCCCTCCTTACCGGGATGCATATTTCCATGCTCCATACCCAAGATCCCTGAAAACCCTTTTTCGTGGATGTGTTTGAATACATTTTTGTAATTGATCTCCCCTGTGGTAGGCTCCTTACGTCCCGGATTATCCCCAATCTGGAAATAGCCAATTTCTTCCCAAGCAGCATCAATGTTGGGGATTAGGTTTCCTTCTGTAATCTGCTGATGGTAGAGGTCATCTAAAATTTTACAAGCAGGAGAGCCTACAGCTTTACAAACCTCATAGGCCTGCGGGATTTCGCTTAAGAACATTCCTGGATGATTAAAAGGGTTGAGCGGTTCCAAGACCATCACCAAACCATGGGGTTCGAGTATTTCGGAGGCACGCTTTAGGCTCTCTACCACGTTTGCAGTCTGATAGCCCATATCTTTTCGAAGGTCTACAAAACCAGGAACGACGGTCATCCAAGTAGCATTCACGCGCTTGGCCACTTCAACAGAAGAACGAATATCTGCTAGGAATTCCTCTCGAAGGTCTTCTTTACCACTTGCTAGATTAGGCTCCTTCCAATAGATTTTGTGCGCTACGAATACGCCCATTTCAATCCCTTTCTCCATCATGGTTTTTGCCATCTTTTCCTGTAAGCCTACCTCACGACTCTTCATGCCGTTGTCTTCAAATGCAGAAAAGCCTTGGTCTGCCATGAAAAGCAATTGATCGATAGGGTCTTCACCCGCATGGTGCTTGAACATGCCTAAGTGAGGGGCAAATTTTAGTTTAAAAGGTCCAGGACTGCTGTCGGCTGTTGTTTGTACGCTTGCTGCTCGGACTCCTAGGCTAGTTCCCGCCAAAGCCGCTGCTGTTATGCTTTTACTTATGAATGATCGTCTTTCCATGTTTTGAGTGTTTGGATGAGGGAGAATGTATCAAATCAAAAAAGTCTTCAGAAATATATGCCTCTAGTTTTTCTTCGTTTAATTCCAGAATTAATCCCTTTATCTCAGGGAATTTATTGAGTTGGGAAAATCCCTGAGATGGCCCTAAAATGCTCAACGCAGATGCCCACGCATCGGCCCAAACTCCCTGAGGAGCCACTACCGTCACCTTTCGCTGGACTACTAAACCGAATCCAGAATGGGGGTCCATTATATGAGAGTATCGCTTTCCTCCAATTTCAATATTTCTGTAAGCGTCTCCCGAGCTTGCAATAGCCAAATTCGATAGGATCAAGACAGTATCTCGGGGTTGTGCAGTTGCATCTACATATTCCATTTTCACCTCCCATCCTGGCTTATCAGGGGGAGGATCTCCCAATACTAAGTCACCTCCTCCATCTACTAAGGCTTGATGAATTCCATAGGTCTTCAACACCCCCATCGCCTCATCGACAGCATAGCCCTTTGCGATTCCCCCAAGATCTAGGCGCATTTGGGCCTGTGTGAGCCGAAGGCACCTTCCTACAGAATCCCACACCATGTAGGAGCTGCTCACAGATTTTCGGGCTTCTTCGATTTTATCTGCGGGAGGGAGCTCTCGTCTTCGTTTGGCCCTTCTCCAAAGCTGGACTAAGGGACCAATGGTAATATCAAAAGCCCCTTGGGAATAGTGATACATCTGCTGAGACAGCCTGAGGATTTCTTCTAGGTCTTGACTGAGACTAATACAAGTATCCTCACCAGACAGGGAAGAAACAAGATTCAACTCGCTCTCCGGATGGTAATCACTAAGGGATTGGTTGAGATTGTCTATGCGACCAAAGGCGGCGGAAGCCGCCTGGGATGCTAGTAAGCTATCCGGACTGTACATAACAATTCGGAAAAGCGTCCCCATCTGCTGGTGTTCGAAGCTATATCTGTGAATTTGGGTATACCCCAAATTCAACAGCATCAAATACCAGAAGATTCCGACTATCCTTTTGTTCATTAAACGTCGCAAATCTGAACACCAGCCTTAAGCGAAGCCAGAGGATCAGGGCCTTTGGGGATGAATTCCTGCCCGACAAATCCCGTGTACCCCGTCTCAACAATAGCCTTCATTATCGCAGGATAATACAACTCTTGAGTCTCATCAATCTCATTCCGTCCTGGAACGCCGCCTGTATGGTAATGCACGATGTAGGGATGGTACTTTTTGATGGTAGCGATAATATCTCCCTCCATAATTTGCATATGGTAGATATCATACAGCAAGCCAAAGGCATCTGAACCTAGTTTTTCACAAAGTTCTACTCCCCAAGGTGTACGATCACATTGATAATCAGGATGGTTTACCTTACTATTGAGAAGCTCCATCACAATTTTTATGTTGTGCTTTTCTGCCAATTTCACTACAGGCTCTAAGCCTTTCGCACAATTTTCTATTCCCTGCTCGTCGGATATATCCCCCCGATTTCCTGAAAAACAAATGATTTGTTGAATTCCTGCATCTTGAGCTCTGGGAATAAGTTCTGTGAATTCCTTTTCTAGCTGTGCGTGATATTGAGGATCGTTGAAACCCTTGGGAATACCCAATGAACTACCAAAAGAAATCGCGCAATCAAGCCCGCGATCCAGCGCTACATGCCACTCGTCAGGATTGAGAAGCTCCACCGATTTGAGGCCCATATCTTTGGCCTTGTCGCAGAGTTCTTCCAGCGGAATCTTATTGTAGCACCAGCGGCAAACCGAATGGTTTACGTTACCTTTTAATATCCCTTCTGGCGCTTGAGGAGACTTTGCTTCCATATAACTTATACCTGATATACTAGCTGCCGTTCCGGCAGCTAGTACTTTTATAGCTTCTTTTCTTGTCATGATTTTTCGCTTTGCGGGAATCCCATTAGATCACCTTTGTAATACCTGGAGTAGGAATGGGGTACATCCCATCCTCATTAGGCACAATAGGAGGATCTACATCCCAGGAAAAGGTCGTGGGCATTATACTCACCTCTGACTTCAAGGCATCCTCCATGCTTAAAACCTGGCCAGAATAGGTGGCCATTCTACCCAGAATAGCAGACATGGTACTCATGGCACCGTTTTCTGCGTCAGCATATTTGTATTCTCCTGCAGTAATGGCAGCAAAGAGTTCATCATGCTCCACCTGGTAAGGATTGGGATCGTTCTTTCCTCTGTGTTCCCAAATCTTATATCCCTTGGAGGTATGTAAAATTCCTGGCTTAGGGGCAGAACCATTTGTTCCCAAAAAGCTCTCAGAAACTCGATTCATACACCCTTTGATGTGTCGGCACTGGCTAGAGATAACCGCCCCGTTATCGTATTCAAATTCTACAAAGTGGTGGTCGAAAATCTCGCCATATTCTTTTCCGGTGCGCACCTGTCTTCCCCCCATTCCCTGGGCACGAACGGGATAACCCTGAAGTACCCAATTGGCCACATCGATATTGTGTATATGCTGCTCTACAATGTGATCCCCACACAACCAATTGAAATAGTACCAATTACGCATTTGGTACTCCATCTCGGTCATACCTTCCTTGCGTGGACGAACCCATACACCTCCCCCGTTCCAATACACGGAACCCGAAGTAATGTCTCCGATAACTCCCCCATGAATACGGTCAACCCATTCTCTGTAAACTGTTTGGTAGTGGCGTTGTAACCCTACTACTACATTGAGTTTCTTTTCCTTGGCAAGTTTTGCTGTCTCAAGCACCATGCGAATTCCTGGAGCATCCGTCGCTACAGGTTTCTCCATAAATACATGCTTACCTGCTTTAATCGCAGCATCAAAATGGATAGGTCTGAATCCAGGAGGGGTTGCCAATATCACAACATCCGCTAACTCGATAGCTTTTTGATAGGCATCGAATCCCACGAATTTAGCTTCTTCATCCACTGCAAATCTCGCAGCATCAATTTCTTTATTCTCCAACTCATTCTTTATCGTAGTATATGCCTCATCTAACCGATCGCGGAAAGCCTCTGCCATGGCTACCAGTTTTACGTTTTCTTTGGTACTCAATGCCTGGACAGCTGCCCCCCTACCTCTACCCCCACAGCCAATCAACGCAATTCTAATAGCATCATCACCTGCTATATGTGCATGGGCTGCCATGGGAAGGGTTGTAGCAACTACTCCCGCTCCTATTGCAGAAGATTGTTTCAAAAATTTCCTTCTACCAATTGAAGAATTTTCTAAATTCATGTCCATTGTAATGTTTTTACGAGTGAGTAATAGGGATTAGTGGGATATCTAAAATAACATTATTCCGTAGGAATTTCAGATAGTAAGATAAATCTAACCATTTTTTTTAATTTTACATCATGAAGAAACTGTTGATAAGAACCCTGCAGACAACATTTCTGCTATTTCTTTTTTCCTCGGGGTTTGGACAAGAAGCTACTATGCCACTTGATGGCAGTAGTGAATTCACCATTGAAGGGACTTCCACGTTACACAATTGGTCTGTCGAAGCCCAAGAAGTAGAAGGCCAAATCACTTTAGGAGAAGCTTTTGCCTCAGGAAATCTTCCCGAAAAGGGTACCAAGATCTCTCAGCTCAGCGTAAAGGTAGCTGTAGCATCGATGGATGGAGGAAAAGAGGTTATGAATGGCAAGATGCATCGCGCCTTGCTGAAAGATACCCATCCCTTTATTCTCTTTGATTTGGAATCTGCGGATGTTCATGCAACAGATCCTACTTCTAACTCCATTGAGCTGGAAGCAAAGGGAAATCTCTCGATTGCAGGAGTCAGTCAACCCGCTGTATTGAATGTAACTGGAAAAGCAGAAGCAGCAGAATGGACGTTTACCGGCAGCTATCCCATAAAAATGTCTGACTTCAATATTGAAGCCCCCACCGCAATGTTTGGACAAATTGTAACAGGCGATGAGGTGCAGGTTTCTTTCAAATTGGTAACAAAACCCTAATCTGAACCCTTGAATATGGATATGACTTTCAGAAAAATTTGTATGCTTTTTATCATGGTAGCTCCCCTTTATAGCTTGGGCCAGGGAGGTATAACAGAAGCATCCGTTACTGCAGGCCCCTACACAGATACCATTCCAGGTACAACGGTATCTTTTGATATGACTCCCATTCCTGGGGGAATATTCAAAATGGGCAATAGTGGAGAGGTAGACGAAAGCAATGCCGATGAAGCTCCTATGGTCGAGGTACAAATAGAGCCCTTTTATATGGGTACACACGAAGTTACCTTCGATATGTATGAAATATTCCGAGATTTAGAAAAGGATAAAGATACCTCTCGATCAGAAAGGCCTTACAAAGCAGATGCGGTGACACGTCCAAGTCCTCCTTACGAAGACCCTACATTCGGTATGGGAAAGTATGGATATCCAGCGGTAAGTATGACCCAATATGCTGCCCTAATGTTCTGTAAGTGGCTTTCAGAAAAAACGGGGAACTTTTATCGTCTGGCCTCTGAGGCTGAATGGGAATATGCCTGTAAGGCAGGGACAGTAACGGCTTTCCATTTTGGGGACGACGACGAAATGCTAGATGAGTATGCCTGGTATTATGAAAATAGCAACAGTTCCTACCATAAAGTCGGTGAGAAGAAACCGAATCCATGGGGATTGTACGATATGCATGGAAATGTGGCGGAGTGGACCTTGGATCAATACCAAGCAGATTTTTACACCTCACTTCAGGATTCTGTCGTATTAAATCCTTGGGCTCGTCCCACAAAATTACATCCAAGATCTGTGCGAGGCGGTTCTTGGGATGATGATGCAGAGGAATTGAGGAGTGCTAATCGCATAGAGTCCAGCATGAATTGGAAAAAACGCGACCCTCAACTTCCCAAAAGCTTCTGGTGGAATACCGATTCGCCATTTGTAGGTTTTAGGATCGTAAGCCCTGCTAAAAAAATGACGCAGGAAGAAATCGACAGGTTCTGGTCTGTGACTTTGGATCAGTAAATGCTTCCTAAAACAAAGATTTGAACATTACCCTATGAATAGTTTTCTCAAATTTAGCTCTCTTGTAAATCTTTTAACCAAATCGAAATCCTTCACTATTCTGTTTTTTTTAATAGTAGGCGCGGGAATTACTTCTCAATCTTTTGCACAACAGCGTGTGAGATTTGATTATTCCCGCTATGAGACCGAAAACTTAGCTCCTTTCCGAAGCGTTGTCGATTTCATTTACCCAGAAATATCTCTTGGAGGAATTAATCCTGTTTCGGATTCTTTGCTTCCAGAGATCTCCTTGATTGACGTTGATCAATTTTTCTCAGATTCAGTGAAAATATATATAGACTCTGAAGCCAATATCGACGGGCTAGTAGAACGCCACAAATACCTGAATAACAAAATTCGGACTACAAAGGGCTTTAGAATACAGATTGTATCAACTTCCAACCGCAAGTTGGCAATAAGTGTCCAATCTCGATTTGAATCTTTGTATCCGGGATACATCGGTCATCTTAATTTTGAACCCCCAAACTATAAAGTAAGAGCAGGAGATTTCCTTAAGCGCAGTGATGCAGATTTGTTTCGAGACAAAATTATCTACGACTTTCCAGGGTCCTTCCGTGTAAGTACCATGGTTCGCGTTCCCAAATACAAAAATGTCCGGCGCTAAAGGCTAAACACCTGTACACATAAATACCCGATATATAAGGCGACCAATAGGCCTCCTTCCCATTTTCGAATGACTTTCTCCCGGATGATGACAAAGGCAACCAGGGTAACAACTATTGCCAGAGGAAGGGCAAAATAATTCATAACAATAGGGGTGATTTTTACCTCCCCGAAAAATGAAGGCACCCCCATAACCGCAAAAATATTAAAGATATTTGACCCCAAAATATTCCCAACCGCCATTTCGGTAAACCCCTTTTTGACTGCAACTATGGAAACAATCAATTCAGGGAGCGAGGTTCCTAATGCGACTGCAGTCAACGCAATGATCTCCTTGGGTACGGTCAGAATTTCTCCCAAGGAGATGATGGAACGAATGTTATACACTGCGGAAAGATAAATTATGTAGCCACTAACCAGTAAGATAACAGGTTCTTTCCAGCTAAACCCCTCAACTTCTTCCCCCTCTGTTTCCATTTCAGTATTTGCTTCACTTTTACCCATGTCCACAATGAAGGCAAGATAGAGTCCGAGGAACAACAAGGCCAAAATAGCCTCAAAAAGGGTAAACTGAAGATCCCATAAAGTAATTGCCAGGAAAAAGGTAGCTCCTATGAGCATAGGTAAATCTACCTTCATCACATCAAAGTCCATTCGGGTATTTTTACTAAAAATACCTATCACTCCCAATACTAAGCAGATGTTGGTGATATTAGACCCAATTACATTTCCCGCAACGATCTCGGATACTCCATCAAGGACTGCAACTATATTTGTCACCATCTCGGGCAGAGAAGTCCCTACGGCTATTATGGTGACCCCTATAATAAATTCAGGAATCCCCAATGCAATCCCAATGCGCTCACAGGCACGAATAAAAAAGTCTGCAGAAATGATGAGCGTTGTCAGGGATAGAACAAATACTCCTATCCATATCAATAAATCAACCATACCTAAATCTTCCTAACCCTGGAGAAATCGACGAAAATGAAAAATAATTCTCCAAATTTTATGCAAATTTATAGTACCCTCTGTTGAATACAACGCTTTTTGTGTTTCTTTACACATAAGTTGTAAGGGGAAACGCATTATTCGCAACAAAAAATTGTACGAAGGCAGAATAAGGAGGTTATCCAAAAGCCGTTTTTTTCGTAGTTTTAAGTTACTGCCCCTACTGTTGTGAAGCATTTCTATTCTATGTGGAGAAACTTAATCTTCATTCTTTTGTTCTCCCCCCACTACCTTTGGGGACAGCAAAATATGTATGTTGGCATAAATGTGGCACCTCTGCTCGTCAATACCCTAGACTTGAGAATCGAATACCCCGTAAGTGATTTTTGGGCTTTGGAGGGAGGCTTAGGCTTTCGTGTCCAAAGTAGAGATATCGATGAAACCCCACGAATTGCGCCTCTCAAAGATTATATCCAACCCAAAAATCGGGCAGCCTTTCTCACCCTAGGAGCCCGTGTTTTTACGCGAAGTACCATAAATTATCCCTACATAGCCTTCAATTTTTCTATGATACGCTACTCAGAAGAGGTTATTCCGAGGAATTCGCCTGCTTCTCTACCCATAAACGTGGAAGACAATATTTGGGCAACAACATTAACAGTAGGCTTAGTAAGTTCCCTGGCTCCCAGATGGGACCTGGATGTGGGTATTCAATTTGGGTATTCCCCTCCCAGAGAGGATCTGCTCGCATATTATTACCCAGGGGCTGGGTATACTTCTTTTGGGTTTGGGAAATGGGGGGTTGAAGGGGGACATTTTCAACCCGTAGTGACCTTCAAATACAATTTGGCTAAAAACAAAAGATGGCGCTTGCGAAATACCCCTTAATTTTTTGGCCTTGGGGTATGGCTTTTTTTTTAATTTCATGGACTAATTCAATTTTTACATCGTATTTTTAAAGATAAATTAACATTCCTTTTTATCAAGATATAGACAAAATACATAAATCTGATGGCTGAAAGCTTTTCCTATATTAGTAATGCAAACCCTAGCTACATTGACCAGCTTTACCAATCCTATTTAGCCGATCCGCAAAGTGTTGATAAAGAATGGCAGAAATTCTTTGAAGGGTTTGAGTTTTCAAAAGCTCACTATGGAGAAGAGGGAGATTCCTTTGACACCTTCGCCTCGAAGGAAATCAATGTGCTCAACCTCATTAATGGATATAGATCCAGGGGGCACCTTTTCACCCAGACAAATCCCGTTCGGGACCGCCGAAAATATTTCCCCAACCTGGACTTGGAAAATTTTGAGCTAAACAATGAGGACCTTGAAACTGTATTCCAGGCGGGAAAAGAATTGGGAATAGGCCCCGCCAAACTAAAGGATATCATCACCCACCTCCAGCAAACGTATAATCAGTCTATTGGAGCTGAATTTACCTATGTACGTAATCCAGAGGTCATATCTTGGTTACAAACACGCATGGAGCGTACTAAAAATACCCCTAATTTTTCTATTGAGAAAAAACGCCATCTCCTCCATAAGTTGAATCAAGCCGTAATTTTTGAGAAGTTTCTAGGACTAAAATACGTAGGGCAGAAGCGCTTTTCACTTGAGGGTGCTGAAAGCCTAATTCCTGCCTTAGATGCGGTTATACAAAAAGGAGCAGATCTGGGAATCGAAGAGTTTGTCATGGGTATGGCTCACAGGGGAAGACTCAACGTATTAGCCAATACACTTAATAAGGAGTACGACGAGATCTTCTCGGAATTTGAAGGAAAGGAACACGCAGATTCTATATTCCAAGGAGATGTGAAATACCACCTCGGCTTTTCGAGCGATATAGAAACGGAAACAGGCAAGAAGGTTCACCTTAGCCTAATGCCCAATCCTTCTCACCTCGAAACGGTTAACCCTGTCGTGCAGGGAGCTGCACGTGCTAAAATAGACAGAAAATATGGGGAAGACTTCAAGCGATTAGCCCCTCTCTTAATCCATGGAGACGCTGCGATAGCAGGTCAAGGGATTGTCTATGAGGTAATACAAATGTCTCTACTGGAAGGGTATAAAACAGGAGGAACCATACACATTGTCATTAACAATCAGGTAGGGTTTACCACCAATTACATAGATGGTAGATCCAGTACCTATTGTACTGACGTTGCAAAAATTACCCAATCTCCCGTTTTTCATGTTAATGGAGATGATGTAGAAGCTGTGGTATTTGCCATTGAGATGGCGGTGGAATTCCGACAGACCTTCAACCGGGACGTGTTTATTGATTTACTATGCTACCGACGTCATGGGCACAACGAAGCGGATGAACCTGCATTTACCCAACCCCTCCTCTATAAAACGATCCGCAAGCATCCTGATCCCAGAAAGATATACTTCGACAAGCTGCTAAACTCCGGGGATGTGGAAGCCAGTATGGCTAAAGAGTTGGAGAAGGAATTCAAAAAAGAACTGCAGGAGGAATTAGAAGAATCTAAACAATCTACAAACCTAACCTGGGCACCCTTCCTTAAGGGAACCTGGGATGGAATTAGAAGGGTCACAAATGAGGACTTCGACGAATTTTCTCCAGAAACCGGAGTTCCCAAGGCTACCCTACTAGAAATTGCGGATAAGATCAACTTTATCCCGGAAACCTTTCAGGCACATAAGAAAATTCGAAAACTCTTTTCCGATAGAGAAAAGATGATTTCGGAAAACCGACTTGATTGGGCCATGGGTGAACTCCTGGCTTATGGGTCTATGCTTTCAGAGGGTTTCCCCATTCGCTTGAGTGGACAGGATGTAAGACGGGGAACCTTCTCTCACCGCCATTCCTACATTGTAAGCGAAGACGCAGAACGGGACTACGTACCTCTCAACCATATTAAAGAGGGTCAGGAAAAGTTTGTAGCCTACAATTCTCTTCTTTCCGAATATGGCGTATTGGGCTTTGAATATGGATATTCAATCACCAATCCCAATAACGTAGTTATCTGGGAAGCACAATTTGGCGATTTTGCCAATGGGGCGCAGATCATTATGGACCAATACATTTCCAGTGCAGAAACCAAGTGGCAGAGAATGTCTGGATTGATCCAGCTACTTCCTCATGGATTCGAAGGCCAGGGGCCGGAACACTCCTCTGCAAGGCTAGAGCGCTACCTTGAGCTCTGTGCGAGAAAAAATATGCAGATCGTCAACTGCACTACACCTGCTAGCTTTTTTCATGCCTTGCGCAGGCAGGTTAATCGTCCGTTCAGGCTTCCTTTGATCGTGTTTTCTCCCAAAAAATTGCTACGCTATCCAAAAGCTGTGAGCACACTTGAAGATCTCGCAGAGGGAACGCGCTTTCAAGAAATTATTGATGACCCCTATGTAGATCCAAAAGGAGTAAAGCGCGTCATTTTCTGTTCGGGAAAGATGTATTATGACCTACTTGAAAAGCAACAAACTGATACAAGAAAGGATGTCGCTATTGTGCGTCTAGAACAGATTTATCCCCTTCCCATTCCTAGAATTCGGGAAATTTTCGAGAAATATCCTCAGGATACTCAGTATTGTTGGGCCCAGGAAGAACCCCGAAACATGGGAGCCTGGAGCTTTATTTGGCGCGTAATAACTGAAAAGCCCCTGACCTGTATCGCACGTAAGCCTAGTCCGAGTCCAGCTACAGGATACTACAAGGCACACAATAAGGAACAAGAAGGCCTAATTGAAGAAGCTTTTGCTAACGTAGGTGTATTTGCTTAGGCATGTTTGATGCAAAACAATCATAATACTATAGGGATTCGGAGAGAAGACCTAAACAAACGGGGAGAACGGCGTGTAGCTATTCCCCCCCAATATGTTTCAGCTATACAAGAGCTGGGGACTAGGATTCAGATACAACCTGGTATTAACCCCAATACATTAGAACCTAAACGGGCTTTCCTTGACGCTGCCTATGAAGCGCAAGGGGCCATAGTTTCTGAAAACCTCTCTAATTCTGACTTCATTTTTGGACTAAAGGAGGTAAAAACAGACTTTCTCCTCCCAAATAAGGCCTATGCATTTTTCTCCCATACCCATAAGGGTCAGGAAAAAAATCGGGGAATGTTGAGCCGAATGGTTCAACAAAAAAATACGTTG